>CALBEF010000069.1 GCA_937927775.1 uncultured Anaerolineae bacterium
GCCTTAACAACCCGCAAGAGAGTTGACTTACTTGCCGCTGTACCAGAACCCGCGCAGCCAGTTGAACGCGCGCAACTTGCGCTCCAACTCGTCGCTCATGGCCGGCTGGTCACTCACGCCGCAGTTCAACTCGGCCTGGCGCGTGTTGCGCATGCCGGGGATCACGGTGGACACCGCCGCCGGCTTCAACGCAAACTTGAGCGCCGCCGTCGCCAGATCCGGCTCGGCGTCGCCGACGGCTTCCTTCACCTGCGCGACCCGCTTCAGCGTGCGCGCCAGCCGGTCGCCGGCGAAATAGTTATTGCGAAAATCGCCTGGCTCGAACGCCGTCTCCGCAGTCCACTTGCCGGTCAGCGAACCTTCATCGAACGGCACACGCACAATCACGCCGACCTGGCTCTCCAGCGCCGCCGGGAAGAACTCGGCCTGCGGCTCCTGCTCAAAGATGTTGTAGATCACCTGCGCGCTGTCCAGCCATCCGCCCCGCATCAACTCGACCAGCGCGTTCTGATCGTGCTCTGGCGTGCTGATGCCGATCCCCAGAATCTTGCCTTCCTTCTGGAACTGGCGCAGAATCTCCAGCGCCACCGGATTGCGGTTCCAGGCGCGCGTCCAGGTGTGCAACTGCAACACGTCGATGCACTCCACGCCCAGATTGCGCAGGCACTGCTCCAGTTGCTGGCGCAGGTAGGCTTCGGGATAGCGTTCCTCAACGCGGTCGTAGGGGCTGGGCGGCCACGCGCCGGGCGCCGGCGGAATCTTGGTCACCACATACACGCGTTCCCCTTTGCGCTGTTTCAACACCTGACCGATCAATTGTTCGCTGCGGCCATTGCCATAGCCAGGCGCCGTGTCGATGAAATTCACACCCAGATCGAGCGCGCGATGCAGGGCCGCCAGCGAGTCTTCATCCTTCTGCGCCCCCCATCCGCCGCCGATCGCCCACGCGCCAAAGCCGATCTCCGAAACCTGCCAGCCCAGCCGGCCAAATGTGCGGTATCTCATGGCGTCTCCTTTCAGATTTCTGGAGTCTAAAGGACTCCGCAAATCTTAACCGGGATCATCCGGCCATGCGTGTTTCGGATACCGCCCGCGCAACTCTTTGCGAATGATCGGCCAGGTGTTGCGCCAGAAGCTGCGCAGGTCCTGGGTGACCTGAATCGGACGGTGCGCCGGCGACAGCAGATGCAGCAGCACTTTCACACGCCCGCCGTTGACGGTAGGCGTGTCTTGCGCTCCAAACATCTCCTGAATCCGCACCGCCAGCACCGGCGGCGCGCCGTCCGGCGCGTAGCGCAGGCGAATGCGCGCGCCGCTGGGCACAGTCAGCCGCTCCGGGGCAAGCACATCAAGTTGTGCCCGCAGAGGACCGGGCATCCACTGCTGCAACATCGTCAACACATCCAGACCGGCGAAATCGGCGCGCTTCGTCACATTGTCGAGCCACGGCCCCAACCACGCCTCAGTATTCGCCAACAGCGCCGCATCGGAGACATCCGGCCAGGGATCGCCGCGCCAGAGATGCATGCTCTGCGCGCGGGCCTGCCACTGGCGGGCGGCATCCGTCCAGGTCAACACATCCAATCCTTCGCGGCGGATCACGTCGCACAACACGACGATGCGCTGCGGAAGAGCCGGCTGCGGCAAAGGGCGCGTCGCCAGTGTTAATTCGCCCACGCGCCATTCGCGCTGCGCCACCAGCGCGCCCTGGCGCGCATCCCATCCCACGACCTCGCGCTCAACGGCATACGGCTGCAAATCCTCCGGGCGCAGGGGCGCCGCCAAATAGATGCGTCCTTCGCCCTGCGAGCCACCATCGGCGTGCGCGACGGCCAGCCACTCGTGCGCGGCCAGCGGGTCATGGTCAGGCAGGCGCACGCCCCGGCCCAGCGCCAGTTTATAGCGACCCGATCCGGCATTGCGTCGCCGGGCCACGCGATCGGGATAAGCCAGCGCAATCATGCGCCCGACCTCGAACGGATCCGGCGGAGAATGATCGACAGGGACTTCACCCGCGCCGGCGCGCATCATCCCGCGCCACTGGGCCGCCAGTCGCTCGACACGCGCCAGCGCGCGGGCGTCGGCCTGGGCCGCGCTGCCTGTTCTGCGCCAATGTCGCAGCGCCTCAACTCTCAGCGTCATGTCGGCGCCGGCCTGATCGGGCATGGGATCGCGCTCCTCGATCAAGGCGGCGATGTCGGTTGCCAGAGCGGCCTGCGCGCCGCCGGCCTCCTGAGCTTCGGCCAGCAGGTGCGCCACACGCGGGTGCGCGCCCCAGTCGAGCATCCGCCGGCCACGCTCGGTAATCCGCCCGGGGTCATGCGGATCGAGCGCGCCCAGCAGTTGAAGCAGCGCCGTCGCCTGCGCCAGCGCGCCGGCCGGCGGCGGCGTAATCCAGGGCAGCGCGTCGGCTGTTCGCGCGCCCCACTGCGCCATCTCCAATCGCAGCGCGGCCAGGTCGGCTTCCAGAATTTCCGGCAGGCGTGAGGGATTGAGTTGGCGCTGGGTCTGTTGCGTCCACAGGCGATAGCACACACCCGGCCCAAGTCGCCCGGCCCGCCCGGCGCGCTGATCTGCCGAATCGAGTGTCACGCGCACGGTGTCGAGGCGTGTCAGGCCGCTGCGCGGATCGAAGCGCGGCACGCGGGCAAACCCGGCGTCGATCACCACCCGCACCCCCTCGATCGTCAACGAGGTCTCCGCGATTGACGTAGCCAGCGCCACTTTTCTGCGCCCGGCCGCGTCGGGCGTGATGGCAGCCTGCTGGGCGTCGAGGGGCAGATCGCCATACAGCGGGCAGATCAGCAGATCAGGCTGTTGCCGGGCGATGGCTGCCTCTGCGCGCCGGATTTCGCGCGCGCCGGGCAGGAAGACGAGGATGTCGCCGGGCTGCTCGAATGCGGCGCGTGAGACGGCCTGCGCCACCGGCTCTGCAAGCGGCGCGGGCAGGTCGCGCTCGGCATAGCGCACGCTGACGGGAAATGGCCGGCCGGCGACGCGCACCAGCGGCGCATCACCCAGGGCCGCGCGCAGGGTCGGCTCATCGAGCGTGGCCGACATGATGAGCAGGCGCAGATCGGGCCGCAGCACAGCCTGCGCGTCCCGGCACAACGCCAGGGCCAGGTCCGAGTGCAGGTTGCGCTCGTGGAACTCGTCGAAGATGACCAGCCCCACGCCCTCCAGCGCGGGGTCATGTTGCAGCCGGCGTGTCAGAATGCCTTCGGTCAACACCTCGAGGCGCGTGCGCGCCGTGACGCGATTTTCAAAGCGCACGCGATAGCCGACTGTCTGGCCGGGCGCTTCGCCGAGCAGGCGCGCCATGCGCGCGGCGACGGCGCGCGCAGCCAGCCGGCGTGGTTCGAGCATCAGAATGCGCCGGCCTCGCAGCCAGTCTTCGCCAAGCAGAGCAAGCGGCGCGCCGGTGCTCTTGCCGGCGCCGGGGGGC
Organism: uncultured Anaerolineae bacterium; assembly: GCA_937927775.1. GTDB lineage: Bacteria > Chloroflexota > Anaerolineae > J036 > Brachytrichaceae > Roseilinea. The sequence goes on from CALBEF010000069.1 coordinate 3,446, forward strand.
GCGCACAGCAACACAATCGGGCGCTCGCGCAGCGCCGCGCTCAGTTCGGGCAGGGCCTGTTCGATCAGCATCACGCAAAGCGCGATTATCCACTGTGGCGCGCGCCCTGCCACACCCTGAGCTGAAAAACCGCAAACAGGTGAGGATACTGCTTGACAACCCCTGTGTAATCATTTACAGTTGTTGTGTAAACGATTACACGACGGGCCGGTTGCTCGCCGGCAACCCTCCGGCTGCCGCGTGTAATCTGTTTGACTGCGGGTTGACTTCTCGACACAGGTTGGCGCAGGAGAGATCGATGCGGCGTCGCAGGGCAGGGACAGCGCGGGATGGCGCGTCGCCCACCAGCAGGGATGTGGCGAAGCGGGCGGGCGTGTCCGTTGCGACTGTGTCGCGCGTGCTGAACGAATCCTCCAGCGTCAGCTCGGACAGCCGGCGCAGGGTGCTTCAGGCTATCGAGGCGCTGGACTACCAGCCCAGCCGGGCGGCGCAGCAGTTGCGGGCGCGGCGCGGCCGGGTGCTGGGCCTCATCATCTCCGACATTCAGAATCCCTTCTTCACTTCGGTGGTGCGCGGCATCGAGGATCTGGCCCACGAGCATGGCTATTCGCTGGTGCTGTGCAACTCGGACGAGAATGCGGAAAAGGAGCGGTTGTACGTCAACGTCATGCGCGCCGAAGCCGCCGCCGGCGTCATCCTGGCGTCTGTGTCGGAGGATAGCCCTCATGTGCGCAGTTTGATCGATCAGCGCATTCCGGTGGTGGCGATCGATCGCCGGCTGAAGGATGCGTCGATCGATTCTGTGTGCGTGGACAACGTGGAGGCAGCCTGCGAGGCTGTCTCGAAGCTGATCGACATGGGACACCGGCGCATCGGATTGATCGCCGTGCCGCTCCACATCACCACCGGCCGCGACCGGCACGCCGGCTACCTGCGCGCTTTTCGTCAGCGCCGGCTGAAAGTGTCGCGCGACTGGATCCGCTTTGGCGACACGCGCGAAACCGGCGGCTATGACTGCGCCGGCGAGTTGCTGCAACTCGACCCGCCGGTGACTGCGCTCTTTGCAACCAACAGCCTGATGACACTCGGCGCTCTGCGCCGCATTCACGAAATGGGTCTGCGGATTCCGCAGGACATCTCGATCATCGGGTTCGACGATATGCCGTGGGCGTCGTTGCTGCGGCCGGCGCTGTCCAACGTGTCGCAGCCCACATACGAACTGGGGCGCACAGCGGCGCAACTGCTTCTGCAGCGGCTGGCCGATCCTCAGCGCCCGGCGGCGCATGTGGTGTTAAAGACCCGCCTGGTGATGCGCGACTCGGTGGCAGCTCTGGCTGCCACAGCGGACAAGATTGCGCCAGGCAGCCGCCGTCACAACGGCATCGAGCGGAGGGACGAGGCGCATGGGTGACATTCTCGTTCTAATGGAAGGCATCGAGAAGTCCTTCCCCGGCGTGCATGCTCTGAGCGATTGCCGGTTCGAATTGCGCTCGGGGGAGATTCACGCGCTGGTCGGCGAAAACGGGGCCGGCAAGTCCACGCTGATGAAAGTGCTGGCCGGCGTGTACGCCAAAGACGCCGGGCGCATCGTCTACAAAGGCCAGGCGGTAGACATTCCCAATCCGCGCGCGGCCCAGCATCTCGGCATCAGCATGATTCATCAGGAACTCAATCTGATGCCGCACCTCACGGTGGCGCAGAATATCTTCATCGGGCGCGAGCCGCGACGCCGGCTCAGGTTTCTGCTCGATGAGGATGAGATCAACGACCGCACGCAACAACTGCTCGACATGTTACATCTCCGGCTCGACCCGCGCGCAAAAGTGGCGGATTTGACCGTCGCCAAACAGCAGATGGTTGAGATCGCCAAAGCGCTGTCGTTCAATGCCGAGGTGCTGATCATGGACGAGCCAACGGCGGCGTTGACCGAGTCGGAGATTGACGAGCTGTTTCGCATCATCCGCCAGTTGCGCGAGAAGGGCGTGGGCGTCGTGCACATTTCGCATCGCCTGGAGGAATTGAAGCAGATTTCCGACCGGGTGACGGTCATGCGCGACGGGCGCTACATCGACACGCTGCGCACGCAGGATGTGTCCATCGACCGCATCATCAGCATGATGGTGGGCCGAACGATCTACGAGACCGCGCCCGAAGCGCCCGACAACGCCGATCGTGAAGTGGTGCTGGAGGTGAAGAACCTCAACCGGGGCAACGTGATCCGCGATGTGAGTTTTACCCTGAAGAAAGGTGAGATTCTGGGTTTTGCGGGGCTGATGGGCGCCGGGCGCACTGAGGTGGCGCGCGCCATATTTGGAGCCGATCCCATCGATTCGGGCGAAGTGTATGTGCGAGGCCGGCGAGTCCATATCCACAGCCCGCTCGACGCAGTGCGGCACGGGATTGGCTATCTGTCCGAAGATCGCAAACGCTATGGCCTGACGCTGGGCATGGATGTGGAGAACAATATCGCGCTGGCAGCCTTCAACAAATTCGTGGGCGCGCTGGGATGGGTGAATCGCGCGTCGGTGCGCCAGACAGCCCGGCGTCTGGTTGACGCGCTTTCGATCAGAACACCCAGCCTGCAACAACAGGTGAAGAACCTGTCCGGCGGCAACCAGCAGAAAGTGGTGATCGGCAAGTGGTTGACCGCCGACACCGACATTCTGATCTTCGACGAGCCGACGCGCGGCATCGACGTCGGCGCCAAGAGCGAGATCTATCACCTGCTGAATGATCTGGTGCGTCAGGGCAAGTCCATCATCATGATTTCGTCGGAGTTGCCGGAAATCCTGCGCATGAGCCATCGCATCATTGTCATGTGCGAGGGGCGCATCACCGGCGAGTTGAGCAGCGCCGAGGCCACGCAGGAAAAGATCATGACTTACGCCACCCAGCGCGGCGGCATCATGAACGCGGGTGCGTCGTCGCATTCCCCGGCCGACCCGGCCCAATCCAGGAGCGCTTGACTATGGAAGCAAGAGTCGCCCAGACGCAGGGCAGATCGCTGTTCCGTTCCGACGCCGTGCAGAAGCTGATGGCGTTTGCCGGTTTGATCGCCCTGTTCATTGTGTTCTCACTCTCGTCGCCCAACTTCCTCACCCTCAACAATATCATCGGCATCCTGCTGGCAACGGCGGTAAACGGCGTGCTTGCCCTGGGCGCAACCTTTGTCATCATTGCTGCCGGCATCGATTTGTCAGTGGGAACGGTCATGACCTTTTCGGCAGTGATGACAGGCGTGTTCGTGGTGTACTGGGGCCTACCCATTCCCCTGGGGATTGTCGGCGGCATCCTGGCTGGAGGGCTGTGCGGCCTGGTCAACGGTCTGGTGATTTCCAGGATGAAAGTGCCCCCGTTTATTGCCACGCTGGGCATGTTATACGCCACGCGCGGCCTGTCGCTGGTCATCTCCGGCGTCAAGCCCATCTACTTCAACGACACGCCCGAGTTCCGCGACATTGCGATGGGATCGGTGCTGGGCACGTTGATCCCGGGTCTGGATATTCCAAATGCTGTGTTCATCCTGTTTGGCGCGGCGATTGTGGCTGGCTTGATTCTGACCAGGACTGTGCTGGGGCGCTACTGCTTTGCCATTGGCAGCAACGAGGAAGCGACGCGGCTGTCTGGTGTCAATGTGGACGGCTGGAAAGCGGCCGTTTATGCGCTGTGCGGGATGTTTGCCGGGCTGGGCGGGGTTATCATGGCTTCGCGTCTCAACTCGGCCCAACCGGCGCTCGGCGCCGGCTATGAGCTGGATGCCATTGCGGCGGTCGTCATTGGTGGAACCTCGTTGCGCGGCGGCGAGGGCACCGTTCTCGGAACGATCATCGGCGCGTTCATCATCAGCGTGCTGGCCAACGGCCTGCGTATTCTCTCGGTGCCGCAGGAATGGCAGATGGTGGTGACCGGCGCGATCGTCGTGCTGGCGGTGTACGCAGACATTATCCGACGCCGGCAGTGATCGGCGGGGTTGATAAGGTCAGTAAGGTTGAAAGGAGGTGATAGATGCGATGGCGTGTGCGACCGCCAGGCGCAGCGCCACGCAGCCGGCTCGTAAGGCAGCCGGCCCGGCGATCCATCTGGCGCGACATGTGACAAGCTAATCCCTGCGCGTGAAGATCGTCTCTAAGTCCGACTCAACAGATTCATTTAGGAGGAGATTCGCCATGAAGCAGATGCGTGTTTTGTCCTTGTTGGCCGGCGCAACGGCGACGGCTGTGCTGATCGTCGGCTGCGCTGCCCCCAGGCCGGCCGGCACCACCGGCGGCGCTGCCCAGCCCGCCGCGGCCAAACCCTATATCCCCGTTATCAGCAAGGGCTTTCAGCACCAGTTCTGGCAGGCCGTAAAGCTCGGCTCGGAGAATGCGGCGAAAGACTTCAAAGTGGACATCACGTTTGAAGGCCCGGAGAGCGAAGCTCAGGTCGATAAGCAGATCGAGATGCTCCAGACCGCCATCGACAAGAAGCCAGCGGCGATCTGTCTGGCTGCGCTGGACAGCAAGGCCGTCATTCCGTTGCTCGAAAAGGCCAAAGCCGCCAACATCCCGGTGATCGGCTTCGACTCCGGCGTTGACAGCGACATCCCGGTGGCGACCGCCGCGACCGACAACATCGCGGCCGCCGGCTATGCGGCTGACAAGATGGCCGAGCTGATCGGCGGCGCGGGCGAGGTGGCTGTGATCGTGCATGACCAGACCAGCCGCACCGGCATCGACCGCCGCGATGGTTTCGTCAATCGCATCAAGGAGAAGTATCCGAACATCACCATCGTGGACGTGCAGTACGGCGGCGGCGACCATCTGAAATCAACCGACCTGGCCAAGGCCATCATTCAGGCGCACCCCAGCCTGAAGGGCTTTTTCGGCGCGAATGAAGGCTCGGCCATCGGTGTGCTGAACGCCGTCACAGAGATGAAGATGGAAGGCAAGATCGTGGTGATCGGCTACGACGCCGGCAAGCAGCAGAAAGAAGCCGTGCGCAGTGGCGTGATGGCCGGCGCCATCACCCAGGACCCGATCGGCATCGGCTACAAGTGCGTGGAAGCCGCCGTCAAAGCCATCAAAGGCGAGCAGCTCGAAAAGAACATCGACACCGGCTTCAAGTGGTATGACAAGACCAACATCGACGCCGACGACATCAAGCCCCTGCTGTACGACTAGGCGTCTCGCCTGGTTCGCCGTCCGCTTTCTCGTTCTCGTTCAGGTCGCATCCACAGATGCGACCTGAACTTTTTACCTGATCGACTGTCGCTACCGCGCTTAACCGGTTGGCGCAATGACGATCTTCAGTCCTTCGCGCTTCCGGGCGAGGGTGAACGCCTGCCCGGCCTCGGCCAGCGGGAACTGCGCCGTGACGATGGAGCGGACATCCACCATGCCCTGCTCGACCAGCGCGATGGCGCGCGGATAGGTGCGCTTCATGCGCCGCGACATGCGGATGGTCAACCCTTTGCGCCGGGCGACCGAGGCGGTGAAGGTCGTGCTGTCTTCGGATGGGATGCCGACCAGCACCACAGTCCCACCCGGCTTGACCGCGCTGATGGCCGCCTCGACCGCTTCGTTGACGCCGGCTGCTTCGATCGCCACATCCACGCCGCGCTTGCCGGTCTCGGTCAGGATGGCTTTGGCTTCCTCGCCGTCGGCGGGGAACACGCGCGCGCCGAATGCCTGGGCCGCCGCGATGCGATGCGGCAGCACCTCGGTGGCATACAGCCGCGTTGCGCCGGCCGCGCGCGCCAACTGCAAAATGAGCAGCCCGATCGGCCCGCAGCCGAACACGCCCACCGTCATGCCGGGCCGGATGTGGGCCAGGTCGATGGCGTGGATCGCCACACCCAGCGGCTCCAGCATTGCGCCATCGGCGTCGGTCAATGCGTCCGGGATGGCGTACAGATTGCGCTCGGGCCAGGCCATACACTCGCGCAGTGCGCCGTCATCGGCGCCATGTCCGGCAAAGTGAATGTTGGCGCACAGGTTAGGGTTGCCGTCCTGGCAATATTCACAGTGCTCGCAGGGCACGGCCGGATCGACTGCCACGCGCTGGCCGCGCCGGGGGCCGCTCTCGATGACGCCGGCGAACTCGTGGCCCAGCACCAGCGGGCGGTTCAGCCGGGCGTCGCCGATCCCGGATTCGTCGAACCAGTGCAGATCGGAGCCGCAGATGCCGACGGACGTGACGCGCACGATTTGCTCGTCGGGTTTGGCGGTCGGCTCAGGCTCGTCGTGTAGTCGCAGGTCGCGCGGACCGTGCAGCCGCAACACTTTCATGTCTTCCTCCTCTGAATACGCCGCCTTGCGTTGAAGCGGCGCCTGCGCTATGGCTGACTCAATCCGTGTGAATGGGCGCCATGCCGCCGGCGGCGGCCAGCATCTCGTCGAAGTCGGCCCGAGTGAGCGGCGCGTTGAATGCAGCGGCCCGCTCGCGCAACTTGTCCGCCGAGCTGGCGCCGATGACGGTCACATCCACATCCGGGTTCTGAAGCGAGAAGGCCAGCGCGGCAGTGGCGATCGACACGCCCTTGCGCGCGCACACCGCCTCGATGCGCCGCGTCATCTCGACGACCTCCGCCGGCGCGGGACCGTACTGATAGCGGGCGTCGGGCACGGCGCCGCTCATCAAAATGTAGCCGGCATACGGGCCATTGTTCAGAATGGGCAGGTCGCGCGCTTTGGCCATCGGGATCACCTCTTGCGCGGCCTGTTGATTGAGCAACGTGTAGGCGTGAAAGGTCTGGATCTGATCAAACACGCCGGAGGTGATGGCAGCCTTGAGCGCCGTCAGCGACCAGGTGGCCATGCCCAGACTCTTGAACAGGCCTTCCTCTTTGAGTTTGAGCAGTTCTTCCACCATGCCGCCGGGGCCAAACACCTGCTCCAGGTGCTTTGCGCCGCAGTCGTGAATGTGCAGGATGTCGAGTCGATCGACCTGCAGGAGCTTCAGGCTGCGCTCGACGGACATGCGCGCGTAATCTGCGGTGAACCGATGCTGCTCGTCAGCCCCGACCTTGCTGGCGAGCACCATGTCCTGTGGCGCGCCGGCATCCTTCAAGGCGCGCCCGACGGCTTCCTCGGTGCCGTACTTTTCGGCCACGTCGATGTGGCGAATGCCGAGGTCGAACGCGGCGCGAAAGACCTCGACGGCCTGCGCGTGGCTGACTTGTCTGGGCCAGCCGGCGCAGCCCAGTCCGAGGCGCGAGCTGACCAGTCCGGATCGACCCAGACGAGCCGGCGGGACGATACGCGCAGATGACGGTGTTGGCGGTTGCGATTGATCCTGCATACAGGAACCCTGGTTGGCGGTAAAAGATGGCCTCGCGGACTTCGTCCGCTGCATCGCGTGACGCAGGGCGATTGCGCCGCACATGATACAACGGGAACAGCCTGCGCGCTGTGTAACTACACCGCGCCGGCTGCATCAAAATACAGACAGGAGCAACCATGGCAAGAGCAGAGATTTTCGCCGGCAAATGCGGCTTCACCACCATCGTCGAGGCCACACAGACGGACAATGAGCAGGTCAGGGTCACACTCACCAGCGCATGCAAAGGCTGTCAGAAGCTGGGCGCGGCGCTGAGCGAGATGGAAATCGACCCGTTGCGCGAAATCTCGCATCGTGGCGAGGGATCGTTGATTCTGGAGATGGCTCCCAAATACCTGGCGCACCCGGCCTGTCCGGTTCCGGCGGGCATTGTCAAGGCGGTTGAAATCGCCGCCGGCCTGGCGTTGCCCGCCGACGCCTCGATCAAGCTGACAAGCTGAGCGCGTTGATTCGTATTGCGTGTTGCGTATTCCGTATCTCACGGCGCGCCCAATACGCAATACGCAATACGCAATACGCAATACGCAATACGCAACCCGCCCATCCCCTCTTGCGCCCGTTGTCGCGCGTCCTACAATACACGGGATATGCACACCCCACTCATCCTCCTGAACGGCGAGGTGAAGGACGCCATTCTAATCGCCGGCATCGAATCCCTGCGCAAAGGCGCCAGCGCCGCCGATGTTGCCGAGCAGGTTGCCCGCGACGTTGAAGACGACATCGACGAGCATTCGGTTGGCTTCAGCGGCCTGCCCAACATTCTGGGCGAGGTCGAGTTGGACGCCGCTTTCATGGAGGGCGAATCGCTCTCCGCCGGGGCGGTGGCGGCGGTCAAGGGCTTTCGCCATCCGATCTCCATCGCGCGCCAGGTGATGGAACGCCTGCCGCACGTGCTGCTGGCCGGCGAAGGCGCCGAGCGTTTCGCAGACGAGATCGGCGCCGAGCGCGGCGACCTGCTGACCGATTCGGCCCGCGAAATCTGGCGCAAGCGAATTGCCGATTGCGGATTGACGATCAACGATATCGAAAGGGCAGCCAATCGTCAATCGTCAATTGTCAATCGTCAATTGATTGAGATTGCCACGCGCGTTCTGGCCTACCGCGAGGGCAGCGACACGATGAACGTGATGGTGCGCGACGCGCGCGGCCACCTCGTTGTTGCCGTGACCACATCGGGCATTGCCTGGAAGTATCCGGGGCGCGTGGGCGACTCGCCGGTGGTGGGCGCCGGCCTGTATGCCGACGATCGCTACGGCGCGGCGGCCTGCATGGGGCTGGGCGAGATCACCATGCGGCAAGGCTCGTCGTTGCGCGCGGTGATGCTGATGCAGATGGGCTGGACGATGGACGAAGCCGGCCGCGCAGTGCTGCGCGACATGCTGCCGATTTGCCGCGACGCAACCAGACACTGGACGCCGGCCGGCGATGGGCCATTTCCGCGCAGCGCCTGGGTCCGTCTGCTGATGCTGGACCGGCATGGCAATGCCGGCGGTTACTGCACGCACGACGGCTCGACCTACAAGGTTCAGACGGTTGACGAAAGCCGGCCCAGGACGCTGGTGTGCGAGTGGGTGCGCGAAGACGAATGATAAAAGGCGGTTCTCAAGAGCGCCAATGACAAACGGGTGAGCGGACACACCGAAGTCGTCCCTCACCCGTTGTGACCGAATCTGCGGCGCATCGCCGCGAACATCCGGTTTACTTCGCAGGCATTGTTCCGGTTGCGGGCCGGGTCTCGCCGCCGCGTGGTTGCTGGCGCACCACGAGGCCGGGCACCACATCGCCGGGGTAGGCCGCGCTGCCGTGCTCCAGCAGGTCGAGGCCAACCATCTCTTCATGCGTGCTGACGCGCAGACCGATGGTCTTCTTGATGATGAAGAACAGCGCGAAAGACGCGCCGGCTGTCCAGGCGCCGCAGGTCACCACACCAATGAGCTGGATGATGAGCTGGCCGACGCCGCCACCCGCGAACAGACCTGTGACACCCCCCTGCGACGCAAACAACCCGATGGCAAGCGTGCCCCACACGCCATTCATCAGGTGCACAGGGATGGCGCCCACCGGGTCGTCGATCTTCAGCTTCTCGAGGAACACATTGCCAAACACCACGATCGGGCCAGCCACTGCGCCGATGATGACCGAATCGAGCGGGGTCACAAAGGCACAGGGAGCGGTGATGGCAACCAAGCCGGCGAGCACGCCGTTCATGGCCGCAGCCACGTCGGGTTTGCCGCCGCGCAGCCATGCTGTCAGCAGCGCCGTAACGGCGCCGGCAGCGGCGGCGATGTTGGTGTTGGCGGCTACCAGCGCCACCGCGTCAGCATTGCCGCCGGCGATCGCCAACTGGCTGCCGGGGTTGAAGCCGAACCAGCCCAGCCACAGAATAAAGATGCCCAGCGCGAACATCGACACCGAGTGGCCGGGGATGAAGTTGACCTGACCGTCCTTGCCGAAACGACCAATGCGCGGCCCGAGCAGAATAGCGCCCATGAGCGCCGCCCAGCCGCCCACGCTATGCACCACGGTTGAGCCGGCGAAATCGCGGAAGCCGCCGTCAGGCAGCAGGCCGGTGGCGTCGCCCAGCGTCCACAGCCACCCGCCGCCCCACACCCAGTGGCCAAAGATGGGGTAGATCAGCAACGAGATAATCAAGCTATAGATCAAATACGCCGAGAACTTTGTGCGTTCGGCCATGGCGCCCGAAACGATCGTCGCGGCAGTGCCGGCGAACACCAGTTGGAACAGCCAGAAAGCCAGAATCGGCAGGTCGGCAAAGTCGCCGGCATTCGCCCCGATGAAGAAATAGCTCGTGCCGAACAGGCCGCCGCTGGATTCGCCGAACATCAGGCCGAACCCGATGGCCCAGTAGCCCAGCGTGGCCATCACGAAGTCCATCAGGTTTTTCATCAGGATGTTCGTGGTGTTCTTGGCGCGGGTGAGACCGGCTTCCACAAACGCGAACCCGGCCTGCATGAAGAACACGAGAAAAGCGGTGATGAGCACCCAGGTGGTGTTCACGCCGCGCGTCGCTTCGGCGATCGGGTCGGCCTCCTGAGCGCCAACGATATGGGCAGTGGTCAGCGCCACTGCAAGGCCGGCTGCCGCGCCAATGGCGCGCACGCCGGCGCGCTTGCCTCGCGCGCGAAGCGCCGCGCCAAATGTTGATGGTTTCATACTGGCGAACATGTGACACATCCTCCACAAAATCATAGGTTCTGGTATTCGTTCATTCCTGCGACAGCACCCAGATGCTTACCTCGTGGTCGCCGGTGTCACTGTCAATCAAACTGAGCGGTTTGCCGCGTGGCGCCTTGCCTGCATCTATTCCCGCCCCGAATGCATGGGTATGGGCGGCGCATCGCGGCGCGCAGGCGCAACGTGACTGGTCCGGGGAATCATCTCGGCGTCGCCTATCAGGCGGCTACGCCCGTCTTCTTGCGAGCATCGATATCGTCGGGATAAGCCAACGCATCGCGTCCGCGCTCGCCGGTGCGAATGCGAATCACATCTTCCACGGGGTAGATGAAGATGATGCCATCGCCTTCTTCGCCGGTGCGCGCGGCCTGGATGATGGTTTCGACAGTCTTCTCAACGTTATGATCGCTCAGGACAATGTTGAGCTGTATCTTGGGAATCATGTCCATTCGGTAAGACGACCCGCGCCAGGCCAGCTCGATTCCGCCCTGCCGGCCATGCCCGCGCACTTCGTGGACATTCATGCCCACAATGCCAATCGCGCGCAACGCCTCTTTCACGGCTTCCAGCGCGTCTTCACGAATAAACGCTTCGATCTTTTTGGTCATATCTGGCACCTCACTTCTGATTGTTAAAAAGTAGTCCGATCACATCAACTGCCTTCTGTTGTTGCTCTCTTCAAACGA
>CALBEF010000070.1 GCA_937927775.1 uncultured Anaerolineae bacterium
CTGCACCGAGGAAAGCTACGTCAACGCGGACTGTGTCCGCCGGATCAAATGCTTTATCCTCTTTCACGGCAAACGCCATCCCAATGACATGGGCCGGCCTGAAAGTGACATGGATTATACAGTTCGTCTCGAACGAACACCCGGCTCATGGCGCGCCTGCGCATCTATTACACGGCAGCAGGGTGCAGGAGATGCAACGCCTGTGTTATGCTGGTCAAAACAGGCCGCGGCAAATCCGGGCACGGCTGCTCCAGATATTGCCGATAGTGATAGTGATCGGACTGCGACAAAAGAGGCTCGTACATAGGTGAGGTGACGCATGAAGAGGCAAACCAGGCGCGGACTCGTCTTTTCTATTTTGCTGGTCACAGCCATCATGACGATACAGCTCGGTCATCCCATCCGCGCCAAAGTGCTCGATGATTGGTTTGTCTATCTGCCGCTGGTCATCAGCAGCGCAAGCGCACCGCCGGCCGGCGGCATCGTCGTTGATCACACCTCGGTCGCGCTCTTCGACCAGATACCCCAACAGTACGCGCAGGCGGCTGCTGCCCTGAAAATGGCCTTTGTAGACCGCTCCGTCGGGTTCAATATCCACCAGGGACTCGACTGCTTAACACACGACACAAACGCCACAGCCCCCAGCTTTTGCAAACGGTGGCAACACGTGCCCCTGCATCCTGAGTTCAATGTCGCCCCGGCCGAAGTGAACTGGAACCGTCCCGGCGGCCATGACCGTTCCAACTGGGATTACTTCACCTGGCCCTACGTCGGCGACCCATCCATGCAAATTAGCTGCCCCGCGAGCACGGGCATGTGGTATGGCAAAGCGCAATGCTTCGAGCAGTGGGCCAGCGGACAACTGACCAACTATCAGGTGTTGTCATTCCAGTTCAGCTATCTGGAGGTTGACGCCAACTCGACCATCGCTGACCAGCCCGGCGGGTTCTTCTGGGACAATCCCAACCGATACGACGTGTATGACCTGCAGGCTTTTGCCGCGCAGCATCCCAGCCACATCTTCATCTACTGGACTTCCAGCCTGGCGCGCAGCATTGGCACGCCGGTTTCCCAGAGTTTCAACGATCAAATGCGCCAGCACGCCATCGCCAACGGCCTGATCCTGTTCGACGTTGCCGACATTCTCTCTCATGCCCCGGATGGCACGCCTTGTTTTGACAATCGGGACGGCGTCCCATACACCAGCCAGAGCCAGTCAGAAAACCACCCGGACGATGGCCTGGACATCCCCGCCATTTGCCAGCATTACACCACCGAGCACGAGGGAGGGCACCTGGGCAGCGTTTCCGCCGGCATGATTCGCGTTGCCAAAGCCTTCTGGGTGCTCATGGCCCGCATCGCCGGCTGGCAGCCGTAAGCAGCGTTGACTGTAGAAACGTTACAATGCAGGGACATCGCAACGCAACGTCTCTACACCACCATGCGCCCCATATCCTGCGCCGGCGCGTCGCCCACGTCGAAGTAGTGCCACCACAGCCGCACCGTCTCCGCGTCCGAGCCGTACCAGCGCGGCCAGCCCGGTGAATGCCCGACCCCCTCCAGTTGCAGGTGCGGCGCGCCCTCCAGCCGGCATACCACATCCGGCACAACCCCATCGCCCCATTGCGCCCCGTCCCCGCAGATGTACTCGTAATTGCGGTAGGCAACCCGTTGCTGAGGCAGCCCGATGCGCTTGCCTTCCACCAGCCGGCCGCACACCGTCAGATATTGCACCGCCGGCGCGTAGTACGCGCCGGGAAACTCGCGGTCCAGCCACGCTGCCTGGCGCAGCCCGCGATGGCGCGGGCGCTCCACCCCCCGCAGCGGGCTGCCCAGCGCAATAAAGCGCGACACCCTGCGATGGCCGCTGTAGGCCGGATGGCGATCGCCGGCCACCCGGTCGGCCAGATAGCCCCGCCCGATCACCCCGCCAGCGCTGTGGCCGATCAACACCACCTTCTCCGCGCCGGTCACTTCCAGCGCGTGCTGCACCGCCCGGTGCGCCCGGTTCACCAGCAGCCAGTAGCCGGTCAGCCCGCTCACCAGCCACGTCGAGCGCGTGATGCTGGTGATAAACACCCGCCGGCCCGACACATTCGCCAGCACGCGCGCAAACTGGCGATAGTCCTTCCAGTGCGACCCGAAGCCGCCGATCAACACAACAGGCTCTGTCATGGGATTTCGGATTGAGTGATTGAGTGATTGAGTGATTGACAATTGACGATTGACGATTGACGATTGACGATTGACGATTGCTTCACCGGCTCTCACTGCGCGCGGATGACATCGGCGCCGACGAACGCGCGCAGCGGCTGCGGCACGACCACGCTGCCATCGGCCTGCTGGTAGTTCTCCAGCACGGCGATCAGCGTGCGCGGCAGCGCCAGGCCGCTCCCGTTCAGCGTATGAACGAACTCCGCTTTGGCGCCCTTTTCGCGCCGGAATTTAATGTTGGCGCGGCGCGCCTGAAAGTCGCCGGCGTTGCTGACCGAGCTGACCTCCAGCCACTCGTTGCAGCCGGGCGCCCACACCTCCAGATCGTAAGTCATGCGCATGCCAAAGCTCAGATCGCCGGTGCAAAGCTGCTTGACCCGATACGCCAGCCCCAACCCCTGCAACACCGCCTCGGCGTCGGCCAGCATCCGGTGATACTCCTCATCGCTGTGTTCGGGCAGGCAGTACTTGTACATCTCCACCTTGTCGAACTGATGGCCGCGCTTGATGCCGCGCACATCCTTGCCGGCGCTCATCTTCTCGCGGCGGAAGCACGGCGTATAGGCGCAATACCACAGCGGCAACTGCGCCGCGTCCAGGATCTCATCGCCGTGCAGGTTGGTCAGCGGCACCTCGGCCGTCGGCACCATCCAGAAATCCTCCTCCACGTCGTGATACAGATTGTCGCGGAACTTGGGCAACTGGCCGGCGGCGAACAGCGTCTGCGCCTTGACCATGAACGGCAGATACACCTCGCGGTAGCCCTGCTGATGGTGCAGGTCGAGCATGTAGGCGATCAGCGCGCGCTGCAAACGCGCCCCGTGTCCGTTCAGCACGTAGAACCGGCTGCCGGCCAGCTTCGCCCCGCGCTCGAAGTCGATGATGCCCAGCGCCGGCCCCAGATCCCAGTGCGCCTTCGGCTCAAAGTCGAACGCGCGCGGCTCGCCGACGGTGCGCAGCACTACGTTGTGATCTTCATCCGGCCCCACCGGCACGCGCGGGTCGGGGATGTTCGGCAGTTTGGCCGTCAACTCATCGAGCTGGGCCTCGATCTTCTTCAGCTCCGTCTCCAGCGCGTCGATCTGGTCGCCCACCGCGCGCATCTCGGCAATCTTCGCCGCGCGCTCGGCGGCGTCCTTCATGCGCCCGATGTCTTTGCTGACGGTGTTGCGCGTAGCGCGCAATTGCTCGGACTGCTTGAGGATGTCGCGGCGTTGCGCGTCGAGCGCGATGATCTCATCGAGCGTGATGGCCGGCTCGTTGCGGGCGGCCAGGCTTTGCCGAACCACGTCCGGCTGATTGCGAATCAGGTTGATGTCGAGCATGAAGCGCCTCCGTTTCCTGTTTCCCTTGTATGAAATGCAAAGCGCCCTCCATCGCATCAGGACGAAGGGCGCTCGTGGTGCCACCTGAATTCGCCGCGCCGCCGGCCTTTTTAAGGGTCGCGTTTGACGCAGCCTCATTGCGTTCGTTAACGGGAACACCCGTCGCGCTCATCGCGCGAAGCTCGCGAGTGGAAGCAATGTGCGCCTGCCGCCGGCTCGCACCACCCGCCGGCTCTCTGAAAGACATCTGCGCAATCGCGTCTCGTTCAACGCTGTTGGCGAGATTTTACCACCCCGAATCGGAATCATCGGCTGCGCTACAATGACTTCGCAATGCCGGGGAAACTGCGCCAGACAGGAAAACATCTGAACGCGCGGACATGGTCCGCGCGGACTGTGTCCGCGCTATGGCTCGTTCTTGTCCTGCTGGTCGCCTCGTGCTCAGAAGTGACCGACACGCCGGCCCCGACCACGCCCCCCACCCTGCCGCCGCCCACGGCGCTGCCTTCTGCCGTTGGCGTAGCGCAGGCGTTTGTAGACGCGCTGAACGACCAGGACTACGAAACTGCTTACGATCTGCTGGACGAGCCGTCGCGGTTGGGTCTGGATGCCGTTGCGCTGGGCCAGAACTTCGCCGCCGAGCGCGCAACCGCCACGGCGTTGACCGTGACCTACCAGTTGCGCGGCGGGATTCTGACCGAGCGCAACACAGCCGCCACATCACTGGTGAGCGCATGGGACACCATCCTGGTGGGCAGCTTTCAGGCCAGCAGTGTCATGCGGCTCAGGTTCAGCGGCAACACCTGGCGCGTGATCTGGTCGCGCGATCTGATTCTGCCGGGCTTATCCGGCGGGACGCTCGTCATGCGCCGCGAAGTGCCGCAGCGCGGCGCAATCTACGCTGCTGATGGCACAGCCCTGGCCGTGCAACAGGATCGCATGACGCTGGGCGTGCGGCGCGGGCTGATCGACCGCGCGCAGGAAGCAGCCATGCTCGAAACGCTTGGCCAGATCACCGGCCTTGATCCGGCAGATATTCAGGCGCGCTACGCCAACGCGCCCGCCGACTGGTTTACACCGATCGCCACGCTGGATGAAGAGACGCTGACGCAGCACAGCGCCCGGCTTGCGCCGTTCGCCGCCGTGAGCGCCGTTCCCACATTCACGCGCGCCTATCCAAACAGCCAGCTCGCGCCGCACGTCGTCGGCTATGCAGGCCCTGTCCCGCCGGAGTTGTTAAACGCCTATCGCGCGCGTGGGTTCACCGGCGATGAACAGGTCGGCCTGAGCGGCGTCGAAGGCTACATGGACGCGGCGCTCATGGGTCAGCCCGGTGGCCGGCTGCACCTGGCCCGCGACGACGGAAGCGTTCAGATGATCGCCGAGCGCCCGTTCGTGCGCGGCATGGATGTGACCTTGACCATCAGCCCGGATTTGCAGCTTGCGGCCCAGTCCATCCTGGGCAAACGGCCCGGCGCAGTGATTGTGCTCGACGCGCGCGACAGCAGCGTGCTGGCGATGGTCAGCTATCCGACCTTTGATAACGCCATCTTCACCACTGTCGCCCCTGACAAAGCTGAGGAGCGGGCGCAAACACTCAACGACCAGGGCTTTCCGCTGCTCAATCGCGCCACCCAGGGCGGCTATCCGCCCGGCTCAACATTCAAGATCGTCACCCTGGCTGCCGGCCTGTCCGAAGCAGTCGTGCAGGCAGACGAACTCTTCAGCGATCCGGGCTACTGGGACGGCCTGGGCAGGGACTATCGCAAAACCTGCTGGCTAAAGGGCGGGCATGGGCGCATCAGCCTGGTCAGCGGATTGAGCGCATCTTGCAATGTCGTGTTCTATGAGCTTGGCAAGCGCCTCGACCTGGTCAATCAGTCGCTGCTGCCCGTCTACGCGCGCCGCTTTGGATTTGGCAGGCCAACCGGCGTGGAGTTGTCCGGCGAGCTGAGCGGCATTGCGCCCGACCCGGACTGGAAGCGCGCCGCGCGCGGCGAGGTGTGGACCTCTGGCGACACCGTGAATATGGCGATCGGTCAGGGATTCATGCTGGTCACGCCGCTGCAAATCGCGCAGATGACGGCGGCCATCGCCAGCGGGGGCGAGATTCTCCGGCCGCATGTGGTGGCCCGGCTGAGCAGCCCCGCGTCTGACACGGTCGTGGAACCTGAAGTGACCGGCCGGCTCGACCTGAAGCCCGAAGTCGTGCAAGCCATCCAGACCGGCATGGTGGGCACGATCAATGATCGCCGGCTGGGCACAACCGTGCGCCAGTTCGAGAGCTTCGATTACTACCTGGTGGGCAATGAAGCAGATGGGATCAGCATCGTGCCGGCCCGTCGGCTGACCGCCCGCCAGCGCAGCCAGGCCCGCAGGGTGATCGTGGCCGGCAAGAGCGGCACAGCGCAGGCGCCACAACCCGACGCGAAGCCGCACGCCTGGTTCACCGCCTACGCGCCGGCCGACGCGCCGCAGGTTGTGGTGACCGTGTTGCTCGAGAACGTGGGGGAAGGATCGGTGAACGCCGCGCCGCTGGCGAGGCAGTTGATCGAAGCGTATTTCCGGCTGCCCCTCTCAACGCCGACGCGCAGCCCTGTGATCACCGATTGAGAAATGTCCGGCGTATGAAGGGACTGGTCATCAAGGCGCACAGCGGTTTCTTCACCATTTACCGGCTGTCCGACGGGCAACGCATCATCGCCCGCGCCGCCGGGCGGCTGACCAAAGGCAGGCACACCGAAGACGCGCTGGCCGTCGGCGACCGAGTCGAGTTCGAGATCGTGCGCGGCAGCGGGCCGGCAACCGGGCGGATCATCTCGGTCGAGCCGCGCGTCCGCACCCTTTCACGCCATGACCCCATCATTGGCACAAGCAAGCGTGAAATCCGGCAGGTGATCGTGGCCAATCCCGACCTGGCCGTGTTTGTGTTCGCCTGCGCCGAACCGGAATTCAAGCCGCGCATGTTGGATCGCTACCTGGTCGGCGCCGAAGCGCAACAATTGCCGGCGCTCATCTGCGCCAGCAAGGTCGATCTGGTGGGTCTGGAGCGCGCCAGAGCCATGTTCGCCGAGTACGAGCGGATCGGCTATCGCGTCATCTACACCAGCGTCGCAAATGGCCTGGGCATCGACGCCTTGCGCAGTGACCTGCGCGGCAAGTTGAGCGTGCTCACCGGCAAGAGCGGCGTCGGCAAAAGCAGCCTGCTGAACGCGCTCAAGCCGGGGTTGGATCTGGCTGTTGGCGAGATCAGCAGCCTGCTGCGCAAAGGCCGGCACACCACCGTCGTGCCGGAGCTGGTGCAGCTCGACGCAGAAAGCTGGATCGCCGACACGCCGGGTCTGCGCGCCTACGGCATCTGGGATGTGGAAGCGGAAGAGTTGGACGCCTACTACCGCGAGATTGCCCCATGGGTGAAAAAGTGCGCGTTCTCGGACTGCACGCACACGCACGAGCCAGGCTGCGCCGTGCAGGATGCCGTCCGGCGGGGAGATGTAAGCAAGGCGCGCTATGACTCCTATTGCCGGCTGCGCGAGGAATTGGAGAAGCGGCGCAGGTGGTAGGCCGGGGTGATCAGGATGGGCAAGCCCGGCGGCTTGCCCTACAGTTCTGGGGAATGTCGCGTCAGGCCGGGATGGGCAACAGGGCGCGATGTGATTGCGGCGGCGACAAAACGATGCGCACATCGCCGATCAAACTGGCGCCGGCCATGCGCGCCAGATTCTCCAGTGTGGGCAGCATGTTGCGCGATTCGTGGCGCGCGCCGGCGTCGGCAATCCACGAGAACGGCGGCAGGTTCAACAGCGGCACAGGCACCGTCATGCTGTGCAGCACCAGCGTGCTCGGATGTTCTCCCTGCGGCTGAAATTCAAAGCCCCATAACTGCCCAAACGGCGGCTTGCGGAAGCCCGGACCTGACAGCCATGTAAAGCGATAGGGCGGATCGCAGACCTGCACATAGGAGCGCGTCGGATAGCGAAAGCCGCCGATCTGCTGGCGCGACCGGAAAGCAGAGCCGACGCGAATCGGCGGCGGCGTGACCAGTTCGACCCGCTGCACTTCGCGGCTGCCCGCCAGTTCCGGGTGGCGGGTCACATCACTCACAATAGCAAACAGTTTTTCAGCCGGCGCCGTGATGACGCCGCTGACCGTGACGCTGGAATACTTGACCATGCTTTTAACCTGCTTCGACGCCCGCTGTGCGAGCGCAAAGACAAGTCTCGCATGACTGCATGAGATAAGGATGAAATCAGGCCTGGCGATTTGGCGCGCGTCCACTGTAGGGCAAGCCGCCCGGCTTGCCATTGCCGCACTGTCAATCCGCAATCGTCAATCGCCAAATCCCCAATCCAAAATCCAAAATCGCCATGGCTTGCCATTGCCGCCTGGCTTGCCAAAAGGCGGACCAGGTCCGCGCGGACGCGCAAAGCTTCCTCGCTCGGCTCGACCAGCGTGATGTGGCCGAGCTTGCGACCAGGGCGCGGCGACTTGCCGTACAGGTGCAGGCGCGCGCCGGGCACGCTCAGCGCAGCCGCCACAGGAGGCAAATCGCCAATGATGTTGAGCATGGCGCAATGGCCGACGGCGCCGGTGTCACCCAGCGGCCAGCCCAGGATGGCGCGCAGGTGGTTCTCGAACTGGCTGGTGCGCGCGCCTTCAATGGTCCAGTGCCCGGAATTGTGGACGCGCGGGGCCATCTCATTCGCCAGCAACTGCGCCCCGTATTGAAAGAACTCGATTGCCAGCACGCCGGCATAGTCCAGCCGTTCCAGCACCCGCCGGGCGTACTCGTGCGCCAGATGCTGCGTCTGCTCGTCCAGGCCGGGGGCCGGCGCAATCGACAGGCGCAAAATGCCTTCGTGGTGATGATTCTCGACGAGCGGATAGCAGGCGATCTGGCCGGCAGTGCTTCGCGCAGCGAGAATGGACAGCTCGCGATCAAAGGGCACGAACTGCTCCAGGATGAGCGGCGCGCTGCCGAGGGCAGCCCAGGCCGGCGCGAGATCGTCCGCGCTGCGCAGCACCCATTGTCCTTTGCCGTCATAGCCAAAGCGCCGCGTTTTGAGGACAGCCGGCAAACCGATCCGCTTCACGCCATCGAGCAGCCCTTGCCAGGAATCCACCGGGGCGAATGGGGGCACGGGGATGCCCAGGTCGCGGAAAAGGGTTTTCTCGGCCAGGCGATCCTGCGCCACTTCGAGCGCGCGAGGCGGGGGATAGACCGGCAGGCGTCGCGCCAGGAACTCGGTGGCGCGCGCCGGCACGTTCTCGAACTCGTAGGTTGCCACCGTTGCGCCGGCGGCCAGTCGTTCGAGGCCGGCCGCATCGTCGTATGCGGCCACGATCAACTCGGCAAGCTGGCCGGCCGGCGATTGCGGGGCCGGGTCGAGAAAGCGGAAGCGCAGGCCGAGCGGGTAGCCGGCCAGCGCCAGCATACGCCCAAGCTGGCCGGCGCCGAGGACGGCAATGAGAGGACCATCCATGCGATTTTGGATTTGGCAATTGACGATTGGGGGGATTGACGATTGAGAGATTGACGATTGACGATTGACGATTAACGATTGACGATTGACGATTGACGATTGAAGGAACTATCGACTGGCTACTGGCTACTGGCTACTGACGACTGACTACTGGCTACTGGCTACTGACTACTGGCTACTGGCTACTGACTACTGACTACTGACTACTGACTACTGACTACTGACTACTGACGACTGACTACTGACGACTAACCGCGCGGGTCGGGGTGATCGAGCACGGCCTGGGTCTGATTGCGGCGATAGGCCAGCAGGGCCTCACGGATGGGCGGATATTTGCCGGCCAGAATCGCAGCAGCGCACAGGGCGGCGTTGATCGCGCCCGAACGTCCGATCGCAAAGGTTGCCACCGGCACGCCGGCTGGCATTTGCACAATCGACAGCAGCGAGTCCATGCCCTTGAGCGCTTTGGATTCGACCGGCACACCCAGAACCGGCAACAGCGTCTTGGCGGCAACCATGCCGGGCAGATGGGCGGCGCCGCCGGCGCCGGCAATGATGACCTCCAGGCCTCGCTCGGCTGCTGTGCTGGCGTAATCGAACAACAGATCGGGCGTGCGATGCGCCGAAACCACACGCACCTCATGCGGCACGCCAAGCGCGTCGAGAACCGCGTCGGCGTGCGCCATGGTCTCCCAGTCGGACTTCGATCCCATGATGACGCCGACCAGCGGCCGGGCGATGTCAGGTAGTGAACTGGTCATCGCGGCGAAGTATACAATTCGGTCGCCAGTGGTCAGTCGTCAGTAGTCA
>CALBEF010000071.1 GCA_937927775.1 uncultured Anaerolineae bacterium
GCCTGCGCGATCGCCGAGCGGATATCCCGCCCGGCCTGCGTCAAGTGCACACGCGACACGCGCCGATCGGCCGGATCGGATTTTCGGACGACAAATCCGGCCTTTTCCATGCGCTGAATCATCCGGCTCATGGTGGCCGGCGTCACGTGCAGCCGCGCCGCCAGGTCAGAGTGCGTCAGGCCATCCTGCTCCCACAGCGCCTCCAGGAGTGGCGGCTGCCCCCGGTAGACGCCAAGCGCGTCGAACAACTGGTGGGCGCGGGCGTGGTTCAGCCGGCAGACCTGCCACAACAGATAATTGAGTGAGTCGGGATCGATTGCCTTGCGCATGATGGACAGGCCGGCGGCGCTAAGCCGCGCCAGATAGTTAGCCGGCTAATATATACATCGACGCGGCGCGCGTGTCAAGCGCGCCGCGACCTGTGGCATGATTGATTGGATGGGTAAGCTCATGAGCCGCGCCGAGACGTACGCCCGCTGGTGGCGGCGCATCATCTCCGAGTGCGAATTGCTGCTGTCGCGGGTCGATCAGGAAATGGCGCGCAAGACCACCGCGGAGGAACTGGCCGCCCTGCAGACCAGCCGGGCATCGATCATGGAAAAACTGGAAGAGGCCCGGCGAGAGTTGGACCGGCTGCTCGACAAGCCGGCAGGCTGACCGCCCGACGCCTATAATCCATGCGTAAATGGCGCGAAGCGCGCGCCGTCCGATTACACACCATCAAGACAGGAGACAACTCACCCATGTTCGCCGCTCTGAACAGCGCAACGATCACTTACGAGCAACTTGCCAAAGCCATCGATCATTCACTTCTCAAGCCCGAAATGACCGAGGCTGAAGTCATCGCCGGCTGCGAGCTGGCCCTGCGCTATAACGTGGCGTCGGTGTGCGCGCGCCCGTGCGATGTGCCGCTGGCCGCGCGCCTGCTGGCCGGCAGCGATGTGCGCGTCGGGACCGTCATCGGCTTCCCGCACGGCAGCGCCACCACGGCGGTAAAAGTGTTCGAGGCCAACGAGGCCATGTCCAACGGTGCGGTGGAGCTGGACATGGTGTTGAATATCGGCGCGCTGCGCTCCGGCAAGGCGGACTTTGTGCGCGACGATATTGCTGCCGTCGTCGACGCGGCGCGCGGCCGGGCCATCGTGAAAGTCATCCTGGAGAACGCTTATCTGGATCACGATCAGAAAGTGCTGGGCTGCCGGCTGTGCGAACAGGCCGGCGCGCACTTCGTCAAAACATCCACCGGCTTTGCGCCCGGCGGCGCGACAATCGAGGATTTGAAGCTGATGCGCGCGACCGTCGGCCCGAATGTGCAGGTCAAAGCGGCCGGCGGCGTGCGCACGCTGGATATGGCGCTGGCGGTCATCGACGCCGGCTGCGCGCGGTTCGGCGCCACGGCCACCGCCGCCATCCTCGACGAGTTCAAACAGCGGCGCGAAAAGTAGGACAAGCCGGCGGCTTGCCCTGCCTCTGACCGCTGCACACCTCGCACAGGCTCATTGCCTTTACGGAGGCATGGCAGTGGGTGTGTTCGTGACGCGCCCAGTCGAAGCCGGCGCAATGCGTCAGCGCGCATAGAAGAAACTCATGAGCCGTCCAACCGACCACCGCAACCTTGATCTGTGGGATTTGCACCTCGACGTGTGCTACGGCCGCTCTGGCGGCAGGATCATCTGGCAGCCGCGCATCCTGGCGTGGTTCACCGATCGCTACTTCACGCATACCCCGCTGCCTCCGCGCTATCAGGGCATGACCGAGCCGGAGATTTACCGCGACCTGGGCTGTTCAAACCGGCTGTATTTCTACAACGACGCCTATCGCGCCATCGACCCGCCTGGCGTGACCCGGCGCGACGAACAGCGCGGCGACCTCATCACGCACATCATCGAGACGCCGAAAGGCATCGTGACCGAGCAGGAAGAGATCACGCCGAATAGCTGGTATCGCGTTCATCGCAAGCGCTGGATCGAGACGCCCGAGGACATGCGGGTGTTCACGTGGCTATACGATCACACCCAGTGGCGCTGGGAGCAGGCCGCCTATGACCGCGTGTATGCCGAGTGGGGCCGGCTGGGCGCGCCCACCATGTTCATGCCGCGCGTGAACGTGCAGGACCTCTACATCAACACCATGGGCGTGGAGCGCGGCGTGTGGGCGATCTACGAATGGGGATCGGTGGTGGACGATTACTTCCGCGCGCTGCGCGAATGCCACCTGCGCATGATCGATGTGATCAACGCCTCGCCCATCATGCTCGTCAACTACGGCGACAACCTGCACTGCGCGACGCTGTCGCCCCGGCTGTACGAGGAATATGTGCTGCCGGCCTACATCGAGCGCGGCGACAAGCTGCATTCGGCCGGCAAGTGGATCTGCTCGCACTGGGACGGCGACACGCGGTCATTGCTGAAATACGCGCGCATCTCCAACCTGGACGGCATCGAGGCCATCACACCAAAGCCGCAGGGCGACGTGACCCTCGAAGAAGCCAAAGAGGCGCTCGGCGACGACATCTTTCTGCTCGACGGCATCCCGGCGGTCTACTTCGACGCGACGTTCACCGATGACGACCTGGCCGCGTGCGCCGAGAAGGTGATCAAGCTGTTCGCGCCCAAATTGGTGCTGGGCATTTCGGACGAGATGTCGTCGCAGGGCGACATCGAACGCATCCGGCTGGTTGGCCGGATCGTGGACGACTACAATGCATCTGTCAATTGACGATTGAGCGATTGACGATTGACGATTCGTCTCCAGCACCGCGATCACCTGTCAAACACCTTCTGTCATCTGACTACTGACTACTGACTACTGACTACTGACTACTCCCCCTTCCCCCATGTCCACCACATCCAGAGAACTGGTTTATCAGACCCTGAACTTCGAGAATCCGGCGCGCGCGCCGCGCGACCTGTGGTCGCTGCCGATCGCCACCTGGCAGTACCCAAACGAATACCGCGAGATCATCGAAACGTTCCCGCCCGACCTCGCCAGCCCCGGCGGTCACGAGCGCGAGCGCGCCAAAGTCGTCGGCGATCCCTACGTGGCCGGCGAATACATCGACGAATGGGGCGCGCGCTTTATCAACATCCAGCCGGGCGTGATCGGCGAGGTGAAGGAGCCGCTGGTGCAGGACTGGGGCGAGGACGCCGGCAGGATTCACATTCCCCGCGAATGGCTGACCATCGACATCGACGCCGTCAATCGCGAGTGCGGCGCATCGGACAAGTTCATGATCGGCGGCCCCTGCCCGCGCCCATTCGAGCAGATGCAGTTTCTGCGCGGCACCGTCAACCTGTACATCGACCTGATGGACCCGCCGCCGGCCATGCGCGACTTCATGCGCGAGATGCATCACTTCTACTGCGACCTGCTCACGCTGTGGTGCCAGACCGATGTGGACGCCGTGCGCTTCATGGATGACTGGGGCGCGCAGAGCGCGCTGCTCATCAAGCCCGATCTGTGGCGCGACATCTTCAAGCCGATGTACCGCGACTACGCCGAGATCGCCCACAGCCACGGTAAGAAGCTGTTCATGCACTCCGACGGCCACATTCTGGCGATCTACCCCGATCTGGTCGAGATCGGCATCGACGCGGTGAACTCGCAGGTGTTCTGCATGGGCGTGGAGAACCTGAAGCCATTCGCCGGCCGGATCACCTTCTGGGGCGAGATCGACCGGCAATGGCTGCTGCCGCACGGCACGCCGGACGACATCGACCGCGCCGTGCGCCAGGTCTGCGAACACCTGTGGCGCAACGGCGGCTGCTTCGCACAATGCGAGTTTGGCGCCGGCGCGAAACCGGAGAACGTGCGGCAGGTGTTCGCAAGCTGGGACAAGGTCACGCAGCGCCATTAACATGAGAGCAACCCCATGAGCAACGTTCTGGTCGCCTACACCACCCAGTCCGGCTCGACCGAGGAAGTCGCCCAGGCCATCGCGGACGAACTGAGCAAGGCCGGCCTGAGCGTCGAGACGCGCCGTCTGGAAGAGGTTGCCACCATCGAGCCATACGCCGCCGTGGTCATCGGAGCGCCGATGATCGTGGGCTGGCACCGCGCCGCCATGAAGTTCGTCAAGCGACATCAGGCTGCGCTCAGCCGCAGGCCGGTGGCTTACTTTCTCACCGCCATGCGCCTGACCCTGACCGGCCAACAAACGGCGCAAGATGTGCCCCTCGCCATCGACCCGGCCCTGGCCATGCCGCCCAGGAACCCGGACAGGCTGGGGTTGAAGGAACGCTACGCGTCGCCGGCTCACTACGCCGGCGACGCCCTCGACGCCGCCCCGATGGTCAGGCCGGTCAGCGTCGCCATCTTCGGCGGCCGGCTGGATCTGTACAAGCTCAAGCTGCTGCCGATGCTGTTCGTGATGGCCATCATCCAGGCGCAGCCGGGCGACCGGCGCAACTGGCCGTTCATCCGCGCGTGGGCCGCCGGCCTGCCGGACAGCTTCCGCGCGCATCCAGGCTGGACTGCCGTGTGACGCGGCGCGTGACGCGCCGCGTCTTTGCGCAACCGCGCCGGCGGGGATATAGTCTGCCCCGATGACACACCTGACTCCCCGCCAGCGGTTTATCGCCGCCCTCGAACGCAAACCCATCGCCGGCCGCGTGCCGCATTTTGAACTGGTCTTCTACCTGACCATGGAGGCGTTTGGCAAAGTGCATCCCACGCACCGCCACTACGCGCAGTGGGATCAAATGGAAGAAAAGGAGCGCCAACTGCACCGCGAGGACATCGCCGGCATCTACATCCAAACCGCTGAACGCTACGAACACAGCGCCATCTTCATCCACGACAACCCCAACACGCTGGAAGAGTGCCTGCGCATCGTGGACGTGCTGCGCGAGAAGAGCGGCGACAAGTTCTTCCTGATGCGGCATGGCGACGCCACCTTCTCGATCCCCGATGGCAACGCCATGTACGATTTCTCCTATCGCGTGGCCGACGAGCCGGAGAAGCTGCGCGCCGAAGCGCAGCGCATGGTGGATGAGGCCGTGCGCCGGGCCGAGGTCATGGCCAAACACGGCGGGCTGGATGGCTTTGCGCTGTGCTCCGACTATTGCCTGAACCAGGGGCCGTTCCTGTCGCCGCGCCTGTTTGCCGAGTTCGTCACCCCCTATCTGGCGAAACTGACCCAGGCCTACCGCGAGATGGGCTTCTACGTCATCAAGCACACCGACGGCAATATCATGCCGATCCTGGATCAGCTTGTCCAGACCCATCCCCACGCCCTGCACTCCATCGACCCGCAGGCCGGCGTCGATCTCGCCGAGGTCAAGCGGCTGTATGGGCATCAGGTGTGCCTGATCGGCAACGTCAACTGCGGCCTGCTCGACACCGGCACAGAGGAAGAAGTCATCGCCGACGCGCGGCGCGCCCTGCGGGACGGCATGCCCGGAGGCGGCTACATCTTCTCCACCTCCAACTGCGTCTACACCGGCATGCCGCTGCGCCGCTACGAGCGGATGCTCGACGTGTGGCGCGCAGAGGGCAACTACCCCGCCTGAGCCGCCGGCGCCGCCCAAAGCGGGGCAAGCGGCGTCTTCAATCCTCTTTCTTTAACATCCTTAAATCAGGAGGTCGTTTCATGGACGCTGTTCAGTCAAAAGTCAGAGTCGCTTTTCTCGGATGCGGCAGCATGATGGGCGCGCACGCAACACGGTTGAAGAACCATCCCGATGTGGACATCGTCGGCCTGAGCGACGTGTCCGAAAGCCTGGTTCAGGCGTTCGCCGCCAAACATCTGGCCGGCACGTCGCATCAGCCGGGCGTGTTCA
>CALBEF010000072.1 GCA_937927775.1 uncultured Anaerolineae bacterium
TGGCCAGCCAGGCCAGTGATGTGGGCGAATGGCCGTAGGCGTTGAACGAATAGAACGTGTGGCAGTGCATGTTGGCGATGTCGCGCTCCGGCGGAAGCGACACCGCGCCGGCCTTTGCCAGCGCAAGCAGCTCGCTTAGCGCAGCCGCGCGCTCGCGTGGATCGAACGAATTGAGTCTGGCTTCCTGAGCCTGGGTATCAGCGTTAATGAGTCACACTCCTGCGACGGTCAATTTGTGGGCCGGTCTGGTTGGCCGGCGAGATGCAAGCTGCCGGTGTCGCAGCCGCCGTCAGAGCGCGATGATTCTAGCCCGAAGCGCACAGCCGGTCAATTGCGGCGCGTCGAGCGGGACCGGATTTGTTGTTTCTGTGGAGAGGAGAGCGGGCGGGTTGTTCAGGTTCTTAAGGTTCTTAAGGTTCTTAAGGTTGAGGGGGGAGCGGGGAAGGGTAGAGGAGAAGTGGGTGGGGGACGGCCCGGCTGGCCGCCCGGCCTAGCCAGCGTTGGCCAGGGCCGGCACGGCAGTGGGGTGATTGCGAATCATGCCTTCGAGGCGCTCCAGCTCGGCAATCAGCCGGTTCTGCCGGATGCGCAGTGTCTGGGCCTGCATACCCTCGCTGATACTGATTTCCTGGTTCAGGCGCGTCAATTCGCGTCGCACGAATGCGATTTGCCGGTCGATTTGCTGCTTGTTCATCGGATTCACCCCTGTGCTCGTTTTCTCGACGATATAAGCCTATTATTAAGTTTCAGTAAAGCGCGCGCAATGACTGGATTAAGACCTGCGGCGCGACTACAATGCGCAGACGGAGGATATATGCTGCCAGATCGCACAATCCGCTTTGATGTGCTGTGCTACGGCACGATCTCGCTCGACAATACGGTGCGCGTGCCATTTCTCCCCGATCCACGCCGCGATGTTCAGGTGATACGCGAACAATACCATCCCGGCGGGGAGGCGGTCAGCGTGGGCGTCACGCTGGCAGTATGGGGTGAGGAAGTGGCGTTGATCGGGAACGTGATCGGCGAAGACGACTACGGGAATCAGATTATCACGACGCTGCACCATTACCCTGGCGTCGATCTGCGCTATGTGTCGCGCGAAGCCGGCGTGCGCACCCCGTTCCGGCGCGTGCTGGTCACGCCCGACGGCGAACGCAGCGTGCTGGGCTACTGGTTCGACGACACGCCCAAAGTGCCGCTCACGGTCGATGTCATTCGCCGCGCCCGGCTGCTCAGCGTCGATGTGTACGGGCGCGAGGAGCGCAATCGCGCCGCGTTGCTGGCCCGCGACGCCGGCCGGCCGGTGGTGGCGGCGGATGTGGTCTGGCCGGATCACCCCATGCTGCAATGCGCCGGCGTGATCGTCAACTCGCGCGACTTCACCATGGCGCAATTCCCAGGCGTCGATTTGCGCGAGCACATGGGGCGGCTGCATCAGGCCGGCCAGGCGGTCATCATCACAACGCTCGGCGAGAAGGGATGCCTGGCCCTCGACCGCGACGGCAACTTCATGGAGAGTCCGGCGTTTGATGTGCCGGTGGTGGACACCACCAGCGCCGGCGAGGTGTTCAAGGCCGGCGTGATCTACGCCTGGCTCCAGGGTTGGCCGATGGCGCGCATGTTGCGCTTTGCCAACGCCGCCGCCTCGCTCAAGTGCAGCCGCGAATCGTTGTTTCCGCCGGCGACGCTGGACGAAGTCCTGCGCCTGGCCGGCGAATGACACCAATCATCCAATCACCCAATCGCCCATTTACCCATTTAATCCCATGACTACCCCAACGCCCCTTCACACAACAGGACAGCAGCGCAAGCGCCGCTCCTGGGCCGAACCCTGGAAAATCAAGATGGTCGAGCCGATCCGCATGACGACGCGCGAGCACCGCGCTGTCGCCCTGGCAGAGGCCGGCTACAACACCTTCCTGCTCAAGTCCGAGGACGTGTACATCGACTTGCTGACCGACTCTGGCACGAGCGCCATGTCGGACTGGCAGTGGGCCGGCATGATGCTGGGCGATGAAGCCTACGCCGGCAGCCGCAACTTCTACAATCTCGAAGAGGCCGTGCGGCAGTATTACGGCTACCTGCACGTTATTCCTACCCACCAGGGCCGGGGCGCCGAGCATATCCTCAGCCAGATTTGTATCCAGCCCGGCGACACCGTGCCCGGCAACATGTACTTCACCACCACGCGCTATCACCAGGAACACGCCGGCGGCGAGTTCGTGGATGTCGTGATCGACGAAGCCCACGACCCGGCCAGCCTGCACCCCTTCAAGGGCAATGTCGATCTGGACAAGCTGGAGCATGTGTTCAGGACGGCCCGGCGTGTGCCTTACCTCAGCCTTGCGGCGACGGTGAATATGGCCGGCGGGCAGCCGGTGAGCATGGAGAATCTGCGCGCCACACGCGCCTTGTGTGACCGATATGGTGTGCCGGTCATGCTGGATGCGACGCGCGCAGTCGAGAACGCCTATTTCATCCAGCAACGCGAGCCGGGCTATCAGGACAAGAAAGTGGCGGATATCCTGCGCGAGCTGTGCTCCTACACCGACGGTTGCACCATGAGCGGCAAGAAGGACCCGCTGGTGAATATCGGCGGCTGGCTGGGCCTGAACGACGCGGGGCTGGCCGACAAGGCGCGCAATCTCGTCGTTGTGTACGAGGGTCTGCACACCTATGGCGGCATGGCCGGCCGCGACATGGAAGCCATGGCGCGCGGTATCGTCGAGTCGGTGCAGGATGACCACATCCGCGCCAGGGTGGGGCAGGTGCAGTACCTGGGCGAATTGCTGATCGACTGGGGCATCCCGATCGTGCAGCCGATCGGCGGGCACGCGGTGTATCTCGACGCGCGCCGGTTTTACCCGGACATGCCGCAGATCAATTTCCCCGCGCAGACGCTGGCCGCCGAGTTGTACCTCGACTCTGGCGTGCGGGCGATGGAACGCGGGATTGTCTCGGCCGGCCGCGACAAGCACACCGGCGACCACTACTACCCGAAGCTGGAACTGGTGCGCCTGACCATTCCGCGCCGGGTGTACACCCAGGCCCACATGGATGTGGTGGCCGAGTCGGTCGAGGCTGTGTATAGAAACCCGGACAAGCCGAAAGGCTTGAAGATGGTCTACGAGCCGGAATACCTGCGCTTCTTCCAGGCGCGCTTTGAGCCTTTGTGAGCTTGAAACAAAACCGCGAATGAACGCGAATAAACGCGAATGAACGCGAATGAACGCGAATGAACGCGAATGAACGCGAATGAACGCGAAAGGAATAAGGCTGCGGATGAATACGATTGAGCGCGAGCTGTTGTTCAAGGATGAGGTGTACGCGATCGTTGGCGCGGCAATGGAAGTGTCGAACGTGCTCGGCTCGGGTTTTCTTGAAGCGGTGTATCAGGAGGCGTTGCAGATCGAGTTGAGCGCCAGAAAGATTCCGTTTGTTGTCCAGTCTGCCATCAACATCTCCTACAAGGGAAGAATACTCAGGGCAACCTGCATCCCGGACTTTATTTGCTATCACCAGGTGATCGTCGAAATCAAAGCGTTGAAGGCGCTCACGTCCATCGAAGAGGCGCAACTGCTGAATTACCTGAAGGCGAGCGGCAGGCCGGTGGGCGTGCTGATCAACTTTGGCGCGCCAAAGCTTGAATGGAAACGGATGGTGATGACGAAGAACCGCAAATGACCGCTAATCCTTCAACTTATTGGTGTCCATTGGCGTTCATTTGCGGTTGGTAGCAGACTGCGCGCTCAGGTATTCACGATACCAGGTCACCATGCCGGGGATGCCCTCTTCGTAGGGCGTGTAGCGAAAGTCCGGGAAGGCAGCGGCGAAGCGCGAGCCGTCCATCAACGTAGGCGTCTCGAACTCGTAGAGCAGTTCGACCAGCTCCTTCGCGCCCGGCACGGCGAGGCCCAGCGCCGACAGCATCAGCCGGCTGCGCACGCCTATGTTGGGTTTGGTTCCGGCCGCCTGATACGTCATCTCCATGAAGCGCCGGCCGGTGATGGGCGCGTAGCCGGGCACGTGCCAGGCCGGGTTGTCCTCCGGCGACTGTTCGACGGCGCTCAATCGCACGCAGGCTGCCGCCGCGTCGTCCACATACACCAGATCGAACGGCACGTCCAGCTTGCCATACCAGTACCCCTGTTTGCCCTGCAGCGCCGACTCGACGATCTGGGCAATGAAACTGTCGGTGACCAGCGGGCCGTAGATGCCCGCCAGGCGAGGCACAACGTAGTTCAAGCCATCGCTCTCGCGCGCGTCGGCCAGCATCTTCTCCAGCGTGTTGCGCAGGATGCCGCGCTTGCTGGTCGCCAGATGCGGGTGATCCTCGGTTGCCGGCGACTGTTGCAGCGGGCCGTACCCGTGAATGTTGGATGGAAACACCAGCCGCGCGCCGGACACTTTGGCCCCGGCGATCAGGTTTTCGGCCAGGGTGAACCAGTTCTCGCCGCGCGTATGCACACAGTTATAGATCGCCGTCGCCCCCTGGCACAGATACGTGACGTGGTCAGCGTCGAGCGCGTCGGCAATGGAGAACTCGGTGTCCTCCGGCAGGATGCGCTGCGCCTTGTCCTCGTTGCGCGCGACGGCCAGCACCGGTTTGCCGCTGCGCGTCAAATGACGGACGATGGCCGATCCCAGCGCGCCGGTGGCGCCAAAGACAACATGCAGTTCATTCATGCGCGGTATTTTAGCGGGGGCGCGTGGATGCGGGAAATCGCAGCGGCGCATCGGCGGCTGCGTAACGCGGGGCCACCGGGTCAGGCTGGAGCGGGGCCGGCTCTTCGTCGGCCACGGCAAACTGCAACAGGTACAGCCGGCGATACAGCCCGTCGCGCGCCAGCAGCTCGTCGTGCGTGCCCAGTTCCACCAGCCGGCCCTTGTCCAGCACGGCAATGCGATGGGCGATTTGCACGGTGCTCAGCCGGTGCGCGATGATGATGGTGGTGCGATGTCGCATCAGCCGGCCCAGCGCTTCCTGCACCAGCCCTTCGCTCTCGCTGTCCAGCGACGACGTGGCTTCATCGAGCAGCAGAATGCGCGGGTCTTTCAGCACGGCGCGGGCAATGGCAATGCGCTGGCGCTGGCCGCCGCTCAGTTTGACGCCGCGCTCGCCCACCGGCGTGTCGTAGCCCTGCGGCAGCTCGGTGATGAAGGTGTGCGCATTCGCGGCTTTCGCCGCTGCAATCACCTCTGCTTCGCTCGCGTCCAGCCGGCCATACAGGATGTTCTCGCGCACTGTCCCGCTGAACAGCACCGTCTCCTGCGGCACGATGCCGATGTTGGCGCGCAGGCTGCTCAGCGTGATGTCGCGCAGATCGATGCCGTCCAGCTTCACGGCACCGCCGGTGGGGTCGTAGAAGCGCGGGATCAGATTGAAGAGGGTCGATTTGCCGGCCCCGCTGGGGCCGACCAGCGCCACGATCTCGCCCGGCGCGATGTCCAGGTTGATGTCGCGCACGACCTCGATGCCGGACTCATAGGCGAACGTCACGCGCTCGAACGTGACCCGGCCCTGCGCGACGCCGATCGGCTGCGCGCCGGCCCTGTCGCACACGTCGCACGGCGTGTCCAGAATCTCGAACAATCGCTGGGTGGCGCCGATGGCTTCCTGGAGCTGCGAGAAGATCTGCGCCAGCACGCCGACCCCGGTTGCGATGATGCTGCCGTACAGCAGAAAAGCCACCAGATCGCCGGCGCTCAGCCGGCCGGCAGACACTTCCTGCGAGCCAAACCACAGGATCGCCAGCAGGGCGAAGAAGAACATCAACCCGATCAACGGTCCAAACGTTGCGCGGATGGTTGCCAGGCGCAGGGCCGATTGAAACGTGGCGCGCGCGGCAGCCTCGAAGCGCGATGTTTCGTGCGCCTCGCGCCCGAATGACTTGACCACCCGCACGCCACTGATGGCTTCTTCTGCCACGCTGCTTGACTCGGCCAGCTTGTCCTGCACCTGCTGCGACAGCGGGCGGATGGCGCGCCCATAGAGCACCGCAATCAGCGTCGCAACCGGCAGCACGATCAGCACCACCAGCGTCAGTCGCCAGTTCACCGCCAGAATAAGCACTGCCGAACCAGTGATCGAGAGCGCATTCGACAGAAGCGTGGCGACGTTGTTGACCAGCGTCGCGCGCACGACGGTCACATCGGAAGACAGCCGCGAGACCAGTTCACCCGTGCGCCGGCTGGCATAGAACGACAGTCCCAGGCTTTGCAGATGCCGGTACACGTCTGCGCGCAGATCGAGCGTGACGCTTTCGCCGGCCCGGCTGAGCAGGTACTGGCTGATGATATCGACGATGGCGCGCAGGACGAACACGGCCACCAGCGCCAGCATGATCTCGCCCGGCGAGAAGGGCAGCGCCGCGCCGGTCACCGCGTTGACGAGCTGGCCGCTGATCGATGGGAATGCCAGGAACAGGCCGCTGCTGATAACAAACAGGACGCTGGCAGCGATCAGCAGCCAGCGATACGGCGCAACATATTTGAACAGCCGGCGCATGTCCCGGATGGCCGGCTGTGACACTCGCTTGCCCATGACCAATACGCAATACGCGCTATGCGTTTGCGCCGCTCTCCTCCGGCATGTCAAACACCTGCTCGCAGGTCAGGCATTTGGCTTTGCCCTTGCCGGCTTCAACCATCAGCCCGCCGTCGCCGGTGGGGCAGGCCATCGGAACAGGCCGGTTCCAGGTGGTGAAATCACAGTCTGGATAGTTGGCGCAGCCGTAGAACACCCGCCGGCCTTTGCGCATGCGTTTCTCAACCAGCTTGCCGCCGCACTTCGGACAGGTCACGCCAGGCAGGCCGATCGGCTCGACGTAGCGGCACTGCGGGAAGTTTGAGCAGCCGATAAAACGGCCAAAGCGGCCCTGTTTGTAGACCAGCGGGCTGCCGCACTTCGGGCAGTTCTCGCCGGTGTATTCGATCACGCGTTCGATCTGGGGGATGGTCTGCGCGGCCTGCGCCACCGTCTCCTTGAACGGGTCGTAGAAGGCGTGCAACACGGGCCGCCAGTGGCGCTCGCCGGTTTCGATGCTGTCCAGTTCGTCTTCGACCTGCGCCGTGAAGCCGACATCGATGTATTGCGGAAAGTTGTTCACCAGCAGGTCGTTGACTTGCAGCCCCAGTTCGGTGGGCCGGAGCTGCCTGCCTTCGCGGGTGACGTAGTAACGCGACTGGATGATGCCCAGTGTTGTGGCATAGGTGCTGGGCCGGCCAATGCCGTATTCTTCCAGCGCCTTGATCAGGCTGGCCTCGGTGAAGCGCGGCGGCGGCTGGGTGAAGTGCTGCGAGGGCAGCAGTTGCAGCAGATCAAGATCTTCGTTCTCGGCCAGTTCAGGCAGGCGCCTGTCCGTCGCGCTGTAGGTGTCGCCGTTGCTGTTCGAGAAGCTATTGGCGCTCGGGTCGCCTTCGTCCCGGCCCTCTTCGTACACCTTCAGGAATCCGGGAAACTTGATGATCGAGCCGGTGGCGCGGAACAGGTAAGCCGGCGCTGCAACAGGCGTCAATGCGCGGCTTCCCCCGCCGGGCGGCAACGCGCTGTCCTCAATCTTCGGCGCGGAAGCCGGGCGCGCTTCGATGTCAACAGTGGTGGCGTCATACACCGCGCCGGCCATCTGGCTGGCGATGAAGCGCTTCCACACCAGATCGTACAGCCGGAACTGATCGCGTTCCAGAAAGTCTTTTATCTCCTCCGGCGCGCGGAAGACCGATGTGGGCCGGATGGCTTCGTGCGCTTCCTGAGCGTTCCTGCTGCGCGCGTTGTATTTGGGCGGCTGGTCGGGCAGAAACTCCGGCCCGTACCGCTGGGCGATCAAGTCGCGCGCCTCGGCCTGCGCTGAGGTGGCAACGTTGGTCGAGTCGGTGCGCATGTAGGTGATCAATCCCACCGGCCCTTCGCCCACGTCGATGCCCTCGTACAACTGCTGCGCGGCGGCCATGGTGCGCCGCGCGTTGAAGCCCAGCTTGCGGCTGGCTTCCTGTTGCAGGGTGCTGGTGGTGAAGGGCGCTGCCGGCCGGCGCGCGCGATCCTTGCGCTCGACCCGCGCGACCACCCATGCGGCATCCTGTAGCGCGTCAACGATCTGCTGCGTGTCGGCCTGTGTTTTCAGGTCGGGGTCCGCGCCGTTCAGCTTGTACAGGCGGGCCACGAATTTCCGATTTTCGATTTTGGAGGGTGGATTTGACGTTGCGCCGGCGTCATCCGGCGCCTGCTTCGCCAGTTCGGCTTCCAGCGTCCAGTATTCAACCGGCTGGAAGCGCTGGATGTCGCGTTCGCGCTCAC
Source organism: uncultured Anaerolineae bacterium (assembly GCA_937927775.1). Classification (GTDB taxonomy): domain Bacteria; phylum Chloroflexota; class Anaerolineae; order J036; family Brachytrichaceae; genus Roseilinea. The sequence goes on from CALBEF010000072.1 coordinate 8,294, forward strand.
ACACCAGGCGCAGCGCTACCGACTGCACGCGCCCGGCGCTCAGCCCCTTGCGCTGCATCTTGTCGCGCAGCAATGGGCTGAGGGTATAGCCAACCAGCCGGTCCAGAATGCGGCGCGCCTGCTGGGCGTCCACCAGATTGCGATCCAGCTCACGCGGGTTGGCAAATGCTTCGTCGATGGCGTGTTGCGTGATCTCGTGAAACTCGACCCGGCGCACCGGCTTGCCGTTGATCTCCTTGTCCAGCACGTGCGTCAGGTGCCACGAGATGGCCTCGCCTTCGCGGTCGGGGTCGGTGGCCAGCCAGACTTCGCTGGCGCTTTTGGCCACCGCCTTGAGTTCTTTGACGACTGCCTTCTTGTCCATCGGCACGACGTAGCGCGGCTCGAAATCGGCCGTCACGTCCACCCCCAGGCGGTTCTTGGGCAGGTCGCGGATGTGGCCGATGGAGGCATGCACGTGGAACTTGCGGCCCAGGAACTTGCCGATCGTGCGCGCTTTGGCCGGCGATTCCACGATGACCAGCGGCGCCTGGCGCGTCTGGGATTTGGCTTTGCGATTGGGTGACTGGCCGGCGTCGGCTTTTGGACGCGCGGCGCGTTCCGGCGGCGTCAGGCCGTCGTGCGCCGGCGTGCGGCCCATTTTGTACACTTTCGGGTTGCCGCAGTTCGAGCATGTGCCCAGCGTGGCCGGCGAGCCATTCGCAAAAAAGACAGGTTGCGGGTCCAGCAGCGCGTGCTTCCCCCGGCATTTGAAACAAAAGGCTTCCATTCGGGCGCTGATAATACACCACGCGCTATCCCGGCCCGTCTGCGCCATACTCGCGTAGCACTTGCATGATTTCTCGCTGAAATCTCTCGGCGCTGAACTTTTCGGCGTGCGACCGAATGGCGGCGGGAGCAAAGGCCACGCCCTCGAACGTGGAGAGCGCTGTGGCGAGAGCGTCGGGGGTGGGGGCGTGGAACAGCAGGCCGGTGACGCCGTCGATGACGGTGTCGAGCGAGCCGCCGCCGGCGTAGGCAATGACCGGCTTGCCGCACGCCATGGCCTGAATGGGTGCGATGCCGAAATCCTCCAGGCCGGGGAAGATGAAGGCCCGGCAGCCGGCCAGCAGCCGGGTGAGGGCGTCCTCATCGACGCGCCCCAGCAGGCGCACAGTGGGGCCGGCCATGCGCTCCAGGCGCGCGCGGTCGCGCCCGTCGCCGGCAATCAGCAGCGGCAACCCCAGCCGGTTGCAGGCGTCGATCGCCAGATCGATGCGTTTGTACGGCAACAGGCGCGAGACGATCAGGTAATAGTCGTCGCTCTCGCTCGACACGGCATAGCGGGAGACCTGCACCGGCGGGTAGATGATGATGGAGTCCCGCCCGTAGTGCGCGCGGATGCGCTGCTGCACCTCGCGGGAGATGGCGATGAACCGGGTCACGCGCCGGGCGGCCCGGCGTTCCCATGCGCGCAGGACAGCATTGAGGGCCGGCAGGATGGCTTTGGCCGGGCCGGGGATACGCTCTCGTTTCGCATAGGCAGGGAAGTCGAAAGTGAAGCGGGTCGGTGTCAGGCAATAACACACATGGCGCGCCTGTGGCCCAACGCGCACGCCGATGCAAAACGCGCTCTTGTTGCTCAACACCAGGTCATACTGATCCGGGATGCGCATGCCGGCGAAGGTAGCCGCATAGAGCGGCATGTAGGGCTGATGCATCCGATGCACACGCGGCAGCCGATCCATCCACGAGCTGCGAATATCCCAGGACTGCCACTCAGCCGGCATCCGTTGGCGGTCGTAGATGCTGGTGAAGATCGGCGCGGCGGGGAACATGCCGTGCAATTCGACCAGCACATCTTCCGCGCCGCCCAGTTGGTTGAGCCAGTCATGCACCAGTGCGATAGCCATCCAAACTCAATTGTCAATCGTCAATCCTCAATCGTCAATCGTCAAATCCAAAATCCAAAATCGAATAAGATCAGCCCATGGATGAAGAACGACTGCGCGCGCTTCTGGAATCGGTGCGCGCCAATGCGACAACTATCGAGGCGGCCATTGACGAACTGCGGCACTTGCCGTTCGAGACGGTCGGAGATTTTGCCCGGCTCGATCACCATCGCGCGTTGCGCCGGGGGTTTCCAGAGGTCATCCTCGCGCAGGGAAAGACGCCCGATCAGGTGGCGCAGATTTTCCGCCGGCTGGCCGAACGCAGCGATCGCGTGCTGGCGACGCGAGTCAGCCCGGAGATGCGCGCTGCCATAGGCGACCGGCTCCCAGAGGCGACGTATCATCCGCTGGCCCGCCTGCTCTATCTCGATCGCTCGCCCACACAGAGCCGGCTGGCCGGCATTGTGGTTGTCAGCGCCGGCACCGCCGATATGCCTGTTGCTGAAGAAGCGGCCATCACGGCTGAGTTGACCGGCAGCCGCGTCGAGCGCATCTATGATGCGGGGGTGGCCGGTCTGCATCGGTTGCTCAATCAGGCCGAGGCCCTGCAACGGGCCAGGGTGATCGTGGTCGTGGCCGGCATGGAGGGGGCGTTGGCAAGTGTCGTGGCCGGCCTGGTGGCAGCGCCGGTCATTGCTGTGCCCACCAGCGTGGGATACGGCGCCAGCTTTGGCGGCCTGTCTGCGCTCCTGACCATGCTCAACAGTTGCGCCAACGGCGTCGCGGTGGTCAACATCGACAATGGCTTTGGCGCCGGCTACCTGGCCGGGGTCATCAACCGTCTGGGGCAGGGGGCGGAGAAGTCGTCAGTCGTCAGCAGCCAGTAGTCAGAAGATGGAATACGCAACACGCAATACGCAACACGCAACACGCAATACGCAACACGCAATACGCAACACGCAATACGCAACACGCAACACGCAACACGCAACCCATATCACGATGCTCCTCATGAATGAACCCCTCTCGGCATGAGCCGCATCCGGGCCGGCCTCAGATTGCGTCTGCCGTGCCATACTCCCTCACCATGAAAATCGCTTACTGTGACTGCTTCTCGGGCATCAGCGGCGACATGTTTCTCGGCGCGCTGGTAGACGCCGGCCTGCCGATCGATGTCCTGAACGCGCAGATTGCCCGGCTCAATATGCCGGAGCATCCATGTGTCCGCGTGTCCACGGTGATGAAAGGCGCCTTGCGCGCCGCCTTCGTGGAAGTGGTTGAAGATCACGATCATGCTCATGACCACGATCATGCCCACGACCACCATCACGATCACAGCCATTCGCATTCCCGCAACCTGTCGGACATTGCCCAGTTGATTCAGGCCAGTGATCTCTCCGAGCGGGCCAGGCAGACAAGCCTGGCTATCTTTGGCCGATTGGCGGAAGCCGAGGCCGGCGTGCATGGAACCTCGATCGACGACGTGCATTTTCATGAAGTCGGCGCAGTCGATTCCATCGTGGACATTGTGGGCGCGGCGATCGGGCTGGAATACCTGGGGATCGACCGGCTGTTCGCCTCGGCGTTGCCGATGGTAAGCGGACAGGTGAACACGCAGCACGGCGTGTTGCCCTTGCCGGCCCCGGCCACCCTGGCGCTGCTGGCGTCGGCCAGAGCGCCGGTTGTGCCGTCCGAAGCGCGCGTCGAACTGGTCACGCCCACCGGCGCGGCCATCCTGGCGACGCTCGCAACGTTCGAGCAGCCGGCCATGTCGATTACAAAGACGGGCATCGGCGCGGGCCGGCGCGACTTGCCCTGGCCCAACGTGATGCGCCTCATCCTGGGCGAGAGCGGCGCGCAGACAGGCGGCGGTCTGGTGCAGATCGAGACCAACATCGACGACATGAACCCGCAGGTGTTCGGCTTTGTGATGAATCGTTTGTTTGCCGCCGGCGCGCTCGATGTTTTCTTTGCGCCGATCCACATGAAGAAGGACCGCCCCGGCATATTGCTGGGGGTGATTGCGCGCCGCGCCGACGAGCCGACCCTGGCGCGCATTCTGTTGGAGGAGACCAGCACGCTGGGCGTGCGCGTGCTGCCCATCGAGCATCGCCATGAGGCGCAGCGCGAGATGCGTCTTGCGCAGACCGAATACGGCGAGGTGCCGGTGAAAGTGAAGCTGCTGGACGGCGAAATGGCCGGCGCCAGCCCGGAGTATGACGTGTGCGCCCGACTGGCGAGCGAGAAGGGCGTGCCGGTGCGGCGCGTCATCGAAGCGGCGCTCGCGGCGTGTCGGCTGACATGAAAACCAACTGACCACCAACAGGAGAAACACGATGGAGACACAACCCGCTTATCTCAATCCCGACCTGCCCGCCGAGGCGCGGGCCGAAGACCTGATTGCGCGCATGACGCTGGAAGAGAAAGCCGGCCAGATGATGAACGCCGCGCCTGGCATTCCGCGCCTGGGCATCCCCGAATACGACTGGTGGAATGAATGTCTGCACGGGGTAGGCCGGGCCGGGATTGCCACCGTCTTCCCGCAGGCGATCGGCCTTGCCGCAACGTGGAACAAGCAATTGCTCTTTCGCGTGGCAACGGCCATCTCGGATGAGGCGCGCGCCAAGCATCACGACGCGCTGCGCCAGGGCAACCATGCCATCTACTACGGCCTCACCTTCTGGTCGCCCAACATCAACATCTTCCGCGATCCGCGCTGGGGGCGCGGCCAGGAGACCTACGGCGAAGACCCGTATTTGACCGCGCGCATGGGCGTGATGTTTGTGAGGGGCCTGCAGGGCGACGACCCGAAATATCTCAAGCTGGTGGCGACGCCCAAACACTACGCCGTGCACAGCGGGCCGGAGGCGCTGCGCCACGAGTTCGACGCGCGCGTGAGCGAGCGCGACCTGCGCGAAACCTATTTGCCGCACTTCAAAGCGACGATTGTCGAAGCCGGCGCTGTGTCCATCATGGGCGCCTACAACCGCACCAACGGCGAGGCGTGCAACGCCAGCCCGACCCTGCTGCAAAAGATTCTGCGCGACGAATGGGGATTCCAGGGCTATGTCGTATCGGATTGCGGGGCCATCGGCGACATATACCAGCATCACAAGACGGTCCGCACTGCCGAAGAGGCGTCGGCGCTGGCTGTCAAAGCCGGCTGCGACCTGGAGTGTGGCGCCACTTATCGCGCGCTCGTTAACGCCGTCAGGCAGGGCTTGTTGAGCGAAGCCGATCTCGACCGCGCGCTGCGCCGGCTGTTCACCGCGCGGATGCGGCTGGGCATGTTTGACCCGCCCGAGCGCGTGCCCTATGCGCGCATTCCCATCACGGTCAACGATTGCGTTGAGCATCGCCAACTGGCACTGGATGTGGCGCGCCAGTCGATGGTGTTACTGAAGAACGCGAATGGCTTCCTGCCGCTGAACAAGGCTGGCCTGAAGCGCGTCGCCGTCATCGGCCCGAACGCCCACGACCCGCTCGTTCTGCTGGGCAACTATAACGGCACGCCGTCCAGCTCTGTGACGCCCTTCGAGGGCATTCGCGCGGCGCTGCCCGACGCGCAGGTGTCCTATGCCAAAGGCTGCGCGATTGTCGGCGAATCCACAGCCGGCTTCGCCGAAGCGGTGGAACTGGCGCGCAACGCCGATCTGGCAATCGTGTGCCTGGGCCTGTCGCAGCAAATGGAGGGCGAAGAAGGTCAGGACGAGGGTGTGGAAGCCGGCGCGCGCAGCTTCGGCGATCGCGTCACGCTCGACCTGCCCGGCGTCCAGGAGGAACTGCTCAAAGCTGTGCATGCCACCGGCACGCCGGTTGTGCTGGTGCTGCTGAACGGCAGCGCCATCGCAGTCAACTGGGCCGATCAGCATGTGCCGGCCATTCTGGAAGCCTGGTATCCCGGCCAGGCCGGCGGCACGGCCATCGCCGACGTGCTGTTTGGCGACTACAATCCCGCCGGTCGCTTGCCGGTCACGTTCTACAAGTCCGTGGCCGATTTGCCTCCCTTTGAAGACTATCGCATGGAGGGGCGCACCTATCGCTATTTCACCGGCCAGCCGTTGTACGCCTTCGGGCATGGCTTGAGTTACACCACGTTTGCCTACGCCGATCTGCGCCTGAGCGCCGAGACGATCCATGCGGGCGAATCTCTGACAATCCGGGTGAACGTGACCAACACCGGCGCGCGCGCCGGCGACGAAGTGGCGCAGCTCTACCTGACCGACGTGGCGGGATCAACCCCGCGCCCGCTGCGTTTCCTGGCCGGCTTCGAGCGCGTCACGCTCCAGCCGGGCGAAACCAAAACGGTGTCGTTCACGGTGCTGCCCGATCAGCTTGGCATGGTGAATGACCGCGATGAGTGGGTGATTGAGCCGGGCGCGTTTAAGGTTGGCGTCGGCGGCAGCCAAACCCCGGCGTTGCAAGCCGGCTTCACGGTCGTTGCGTAGGAATGGTGGAACGCAGGCCGGAATTAATTCCGGCCTATGTCTCAAATATCTGTTTGACCTTCTCCAGCGCCGCCTGCTCGCTGGTGGAGGGGTGGAACTCCAGCCCGATCAGGCCCTTGCCATCGGCGTCGTAGTTCAGCTCGCGCAGGGTGCGGGCGATGTTGACAAAGTTGATCTCGCCGGTGCCCGGCTCCTGGCGGGTGGGCACGTCGCCGATGTGCACGCTGTCGTACAGGCCGGCGTAATCGCGCAGACCCTGGATCAGGTTGCCGGCGGTGCGCTGCTGATGAAAGCAATCGAAGGTCATGCGCAGTTGCGCGTGATTGATCCGGCGGATGACATCGGCGGCCAGCTCGTGGGTGTGCACGGTGATCGGCCCGTGCAGGTGATAGGTGTTGAGCGCCTCGAACCACACCACGACCGGCGTCTTCTCGACCAGCGCCATGACGCGCGCCACGCCATCGAGCAGGTTGGCGTACTTTTGCTCCGGCGTGTAATCGCGCGTGGGCCGGCGCACCCAGCTATCGGCGTCGATCTGCTCGCTGAACATGAAAAGATGTTTGACGCCCCAGCGTTGCGCGCGCTCCAGGGATTCGGCCCAGGCGTCCAGGCAACGCGGATGATCGCCGGCGTCGGTCAGTGAGCCGGCCATTTCGTCAAATGTGGAGTTGATGACGCAGCCATGCTGCCGGCAGGCGTCGGCCAGTTCATCCATCTGCGCGCCTTTCGAGCGCCACATCCACACGTCAATCGCATGGATGCCCAGCGCGGCAAAGCGCGCCACGCGCTCGGGCAGCGCCACATCCTGAAACCAGAAGTCTGCGTAGCCGGTGTAGATCATGTTGGATTTTGGATTTGGGATTGACGGGCGAGTGCTGAGTGTCGAGTGCTGAGTGCTGAGCGCCGGATTCTGTATTCTGTATTCTGACTCCCGACTCCCGACTCCTGACTCCTCACTCCTCAAATCAGCAACTCGCCGCCGTCCACTTCGATCGCCTGGCCGGTGACGAACGCGGCGTCTTCGGAGGCCAGAAAGGCCACGACGCCGGCCACATCTTCCACCGTTCCCAGTCGCTTCATCGGAATTGCCTCGGCCTTGTTTTTAAGGTGTGTCCCCGGCGGCCAGCCCTCATTGGCGCAGATGTCGTGATCCACCTTCAATACCATGTCGGTCATGATCGTGCCGGGACAGACGGCGTTGACCGTGACGTTGTAGGGCGCCAGATCCATCGCCGTGGCGCGGGTCAGGCCGATGACGGCGGCTTTGGTGCTGCAATAGGCCACGCTGTTCTTGAATCCGGTGCGCCCGGCGATGCTGCTCATGTTGATGATGCGCCCGCTGCGCTGGCGCTTCATCACCGGCGCCACAGCCTGTGTGCACACAAACACGCCGGTGTAGTTCACCTCCAGCATGAAGTGCCATTCTTCCATGCTGAGCTCTTCCATGGCTGTGCCGCGATACACGCCGGCGTTGTTGACCCAGATGTCGATGCGCCTGAACTCATCCAGGATGTGGCTGACTGCCTCTTTGATCGCGTCGCGGTCCGACACGCTGGCGTCAACGGCCAGCGTCTGGACGCAGTACTCGTCGTGCAGGCGGGTGGCAACCTGCTCGCATTTGTCGCACTGCAAATCGATAATCACCACGCACGCGCCTTCTTGCGCAAAACGCCGGGCAAAGGCTTCGCCCAGACCCTGCGCACCGCCGGTGATAACGGCGACACGATCCTCGAACCGATGCGGATGGTTTTCTGGTTGTTGCATGGCGCGATTCTACTCAAACTGACGGGCGATCTCCTCGAGCCGGCCCGGATTAGTGTCGGTCTGTTCCAGCGCGACCACAAGCACTGCGTCTGCAACTGTTGGGGGCATCAGCAGGATCAGCCAGGCCACATACTGGTTTCTGCCGGCCTGCGCGAAGTGAACGACCCGCCCGCTCAGATTGACCGGCTGCCTCGCCTGCGCGGGCGGCGCTTGCTCCGGCATGTTCCACACAAGGGTGGGTGTGACCGGCCGGCCGGCCATCAGCCCGGCCACGGTCACTGCCACGCGCAGCGGCGTGACCTGCAATGTGCCCTGGCCGATGGTCTCGCTGTATGTGCCGCTGGCGGGGTAGGGCGTATGGGCGTTGTCCAGCTCGAACGGCACAGGCCGGCCCAGACTGAACCGATCGCTTGCATCCCATGCAGCGCCGGATGGCGCGCCCGATTGATCGCACCTCTGCTCTCCGGCCTCGACACAATACAGCCAGCGTAAGAGTGGGCCGGGTTGATACAGACCCTGCGTCGCGCGATTCAACAAGGGCGCTCGCGCGTCGGCCCGCAGCGCCTCCCACGCTTCGTCGAGCCGATTGGGGTCAAAGGATGGCGCGCTTGCCAGCGCCAGCACCTCGCCGGTATGCCAGTCAAGGATAACACCCGCTCCGGCGCCTGCCGCTCCTGTTGATTCTGCCAGCGCGCGATGCAGCCGCGCTTGCAGTTCGATGTCCAGGGTCGTCGTGAAGGGTGCGCCGATCTGTGGCCGATGCAGCAGCCGGTCGAATGCTGTCAGACTGCCGCGCAGCATGGGATCGGCATAGGTTTCCAGCCCGCCGGTTCCGTGCCGCCAACTGGCGTAGCCAACGGCTGGCGCAGCTTCCGGGTGCGGGTAGCGGCGCGCATACACAGAATCCTGAATCGGCTCGGAGCGGGCCAGCACAGTCCCGTCTCGCGCCAGAACCGGTCCGCGCTGAATAGCGCGCTCGGCATCGACGAGCCTCGGATTGTCGCTGCGCGCCGTCAGTTCTGCCGAGCGAGCAACACCCCAGTAGCCGGCTGCGATGCTCAACAGGACAACCAGCACGGCGCTGAGTTGCATGGCGCGCCGGGTTGCCGTGTGTTGCGCCGGCGATGGGGTAAAGGCGTCGCCAGCCTGGAGGGAGCGTGTCGCGCGCTGCCCCGCTAGTTCCGCGTCCTGTGCCTGGCTGAGACGGATCAGCAGGCCGACCGAGATGAAGCTGACCAGCAGTGAGCTGCCCCCATAGCTGATGAAAGGCAGGGTCACGCCGGTCAACGGCAACAGGCCGAGATTGCCGCCGACGATGACAAACACCTGCGCCATGAGCGAAGCCGACAGGCCGCCGGCCAGCAGCATCCCGTAGCTCGTGCCGGCGTGTTGCGCGGCGCGCCAGCCGCGCAGAATCAACACGCCGAACACGATGAACAGGCCGATCATGCCGAGCAGTCCCATCTCTTCGCCGATCGCGGCAAACGGAAAATCGGTGTGCACTGCCGGCACATAGCCCGGCCGGCCCTGACCGAGGCCCGCGCCGAACACCGACCCGCTGGCTACGGCGATCAACGACTGTGCGATCTGGAATGAGCGATTCTGTGGATCGACCCAGGGGTTCAGCCAGATATCCACGCGCTGCGCCACCCGCGACGACAGCGCGTAGCCGGCGACGCCGGCAACAAGCAGCGCAGCCATACCCAGCATGGGCAGGGTCGCCCGCCCCGTTGCCAGGTACAACATCGAGGCGAACGTGATCAACAGCAGAGCGGCCGCTCCCAGGTCCTGTTGTGTGACCAGCAGCGCGATCGCAATCAGCCACATCAGCACAGAGGGCGCGACGGATTTCATCCACAGGGGCGCAATCTGCTGATTGCCCCTTTGCGCTGGCGCTGTGTCGAAGGACGCGGCGAACGCGCGCTCAGACAACGCGCGCTCGCTGAAGAACGCTGCGAGGAACGCGATCATGAGCAGGCGCAGGATTTCGGACGGCTGCACAAACAGGCCGGCCAGGCTCAGCCACAGGCGCGCGCCTTCGCCGGCCGGATTGACGCCGAAGAACAA
>CALBEF010000073.1 GCA_937927775.1 uncultured Anaerolineae bacterium
CAACGGCATTGCCCCGGCGCAGGGCTGACCGCATGAACCACATCCGCAATTTCTGCATCATCGCGCACGTCGATCACGGCAAATCGACGCTGGCCGACCGGCTGCTCGAAGCCACCGGCACAGTGACGCTGCGCGAGATGCAGGCCCAGTTGCTCGACTCGATGGACATCGAGCGCGAGAAGGGCGTGACCATCAAGGCGTCGGCCGTGCGCATGGTGTACAAGGCGAACGACGGCCAGACGTATGAGATGAACCTGATCGACACGCCCGGCCACGTGGACTTCGGCTATGAAGTGTCGCGCGCGCTGGCCGCCTGCGAAGGCGCGCTGCTGGTCGTGGACGCCTCGCAGGGCATCGAGGCGCAAACGCTGGCCAATCTCTACCTCGCGCTGGACGCCAACCTGCACATCATCCCGGTCATCAACAAGATCGACCTGCCCCACGCGCAGCCCGATGTGGTGGCGAAAGAAGTCGCCGACCTGCTCGGCGACGACCCGCACAGCGTGCTGCGCATCTCAGCCAAAGAGGGCGTCGGCATCCAGGACGTGCTGGAGCGCATCATCAGAGATGTGCCGCCGCCAAAAGGCGACCCCGACGCGCCCCTGCAGGCGCTGATCTTCGATTCGCATTACGACGCCTACAAGGGCGTGGTGGCCTACGCCCGGCTGTTCAACGGGCGGATTGACATGAAGACCAGACTGCGCCTGGCCGCCACCGGCGCGACATTTGAGCCGATCGAGATCGGCACGTTCACGCCGCGCATGACCATCACGGGCGAACTGGCCGCCGGCGAAGTGGGCTACATCGCCACCGGTTTCAAGAGCGTGCGCGAGTGCCGCGTGGGCGACACGCTGCTCGATCACAGCCGGCCGGCCGAGCCTTTGCACGGTTACAACCCGCCCAAGCCGATGGTGTTCGCCGGCATCTACCCCACCGTCACCGAGGACTACCCGCAACTGCGCGACGCGCTGGAGAAACTGCAACTCAACGACGCCTCGCTGTCGTTCGCGCCCGAAACCTCAACCGCGCTGGGCTTCGGGTTCCGCGTCGGTTTCCTGGGCATGTTCCACATGGAGATCGTCAAGGAGCGCCTGGAGCGCGAGTACGACATGGATATCGTCGTCACGGCGCCAAGCGTGGAGTACGAAGCCGTGCTGTCCAACGGCGAGGTCATCAAAGTCGATCGCCCGTCAGACATGCCGGACGGCGACCGGCTGATCGAGATGCGCGAGCCGTGGATGAAGATTCAAATCTTCACCCCCAAAGAGTTCATCGGGCCGGTCATGGATCTGGTCACCAGGCGGCGCGGCGAGACGCTGGGCATGGAATACCTCGACGAGCAGCGGGTGATGATGAACTACCGGCTGCCGCTGTCCGAGATGATCGTCGATTTCTACGACCGGCTGAAGAGCGCGACGCGCGGCTACGCCTCGCTCGACTACAGCTTCGACAGCTATCGGGCCGGCGACCTGGTGAAGATGGACGTGCTTATCAATGGCGACCCGCTCGACTCGATGGCGCTCATCACCCACCGCGACGAAGCCCAGCACAAGGGCATCGCCCTGACCCGCAAACTGAAGGAAGTCATTCCGCGCCAGATGTTCGAAGTGCCCATCCAGGCTGCCATCGGCTCCAAAATCATCGCCCGCACGACCGTGAGCGCGATGCGCAAGGACGTGCTGGCAAAGTGCTACGGCGGCGACATCACGCGCAAGCGCAAGCTGCTGGAAAAACAGCGGGAGGGCAAGAAGAGGATGAAGATGCTGGGCAGCGTGGAGATTCCGCAGGAAGCCTTCATGGCCATGCTCAAGCTGGAGGAGTAGCCGGCAGGCCTCAGTCTTCTGGATCGAACGCCTCGTCCTCCAGCAGCGATTGATCTGCTTCGTCGTTCTCAAAGGAAATGCCTGCCGGCCCACCCGTCCGCCGGCACAACGCGCGGTAAGCGCAGGATGCGCAGTGGCGCTCGTCGTCGGTCAGGGGGAATTCGCGCTCGCCCGCGCGCCGGCTTGCGTCTTCGGCCAGCGCCAGCAACCGGTCATAGTCGGCCCGATACTCGGCGTCCGAGTAACCGATGCGAAGCCAGGGCTGTTCGGGAAAATTCGCCAGCCAGTACCACAGGTGGCAGCGCGCCGGCTCAATCGGCAGCCCGCCGTTGCAGGCTGCGCCGGCTGTTGCCAGGGCGTAGAGATAAACCCGCGTCTGTAACCGCCGGCGCATAGACGCTGTGTCAAGAAGCGTCGGGCTGGCGCTGGTCTTCCAGTCCACAATCACCGCGCGGCCCGCCGTCTCAATCGCCAGCAGATCAAAGCGCGCCAGCAGTCGGCGCCGGCCCAGCGCCGCCACCAACGACAACTCTGGCAGGCGCTGCGCCGGCAGGTCGCCGAAGTCAGTGTCGAGAAAGCGCTGCCACCAGATGCGCAGATTGTCGGCCGCGCCGTCATCGCCGTCCGGCAGGGGCTGAGAGGCTGGCGCTTGAGCGGGAATCCCCAGCCAGTGGCGCTCGATCCAGCGATGCAATAGCGCGCCGCGCCGCAGGCGCGCCTGATGGCGCGCAGCATCCGGCCCGGAGATCCAGGAAGCCGGCCACGCCAGGCGCGCGATGTAACGCAGATAGAAACGCCGGGGGCACGCTTCAAAATCGCCCAGGCTCTGCTGGCTGAACACAAATGCCGCGTCAAGCATGATAGCAGTGTAACCCGGCCGGAGGGAGAAGGCCGGGGAGGTTGGGAAGGTTTGGATGGTTGCCCGCTCTGTCAGGCCGGCGCGGAGGCGGCACGGTTGCAGGGGCGAACGGGCCGTTCGCCCTACAACGCCTGAATTGCCAGCGCCGGCGCGTTGGCCCGGCCCAGACGCTGCCGGCTGTAGCTGATGATAAGGTCGCGCCGGGCGCGCGTGATGCCGACATAGAGCAACCGCAACCGCTCCGCGATGTAATCCAGGCGCGCCTGTCGGATCAGTTCACGCTCATCGGGCATCGGCGTCCCGCGTATAGCCCAATCATGGAGCGCGCGCAGTTGCATACGCGCTTCGGTCGCCGGATCGCGCCCTTCCAAATACCACTGCTCGCCGCGAAAAGCGCCGTTGACATCATGCGGGAACTCGATCTGATCGACGCTGGTGAGATAGACGCGATCCCACTCCAACCCTTTGGCCTTGTGCATGGTGGTCACGGTAATGACACCCGGCGCCGGCTCGAAGCCCGCCTCGACCAGCGAGTCGCTCATGTACTTCTGCCGATTGCCGGCAATGTCATCCAACTGCTCGGCCAGTTCGCCAAGTTGCGCCTGCGGATTAACGTCCAGATAGCGCCGCAGGCTGACTGCCAGCTCGTGCGCGAGGGCCAGATCTTCATTCCGGCGGAACACATCGTGGGCAACCGTGAGCGCAAGCTGGTCGGGCGGCAACACGCTGGCGCGCACCCACTTTGCCGCCAGCGCCGCCAGCCGATCAATCTCGATTTGTTCCTGCCGGCTGACTTCGACGCGCTCAGGCAATGCCGGCTGGCCGGCCGGCTCCGGGAACAACAACCGTTCCAGCCGGGCGCTGCGCAGCAGCACGTTCACGCGCGCGTCGTTCGTCAGCGGGCCGTAGGCCGGCCGCGCTTCCGCAACGCCGCGTGATTCGCCAATGCCCGCCCGCCGATCCCAGGCCGCCAGATCGACCAGCGCCTGGCGCAGCGCAACCAGCGCCGCCGTGTTCAGCGGCTGGCTGCAAAAGCGCAGCGCCTGAGCCAGCACACGCGCGACGTTGCGCACGCCGGCCGGATTGCGCAACTGATCCTCGAACAGCGCGCGCTCCTGGTGGCGCTCCTGGATGGATTGCAGCGCGCCCACAATCAGCCGGCCAAAGGCGTTGGTCGGAACCAGCACAGCGCACGTGCGTGTTGAATGCTCGAGCACATAGCGAGCGGCGCTTTCGGCCACGCGCGCTGTCTCCGCCTCGCCATCGTTGAACGGCTGAACATGAATGACGCATTCATCAGCCGGCGGGTTTGCCTGCGGATCATCCGGCCCAACCGGCTCGATGCGCACGTCGTTCGATAGCCCCATGCGCCTCACGTCTGGCTCTGGATGCTGTTGCGCGGCCCAGTCGGCCAGACGGTTCGCCAGGTCGATGATGGGCTGGGCGCTGCGCCCGCTGGCGGACAACGACGCTTTGCGCACACCAGGCCGGCGCGGAAACTCATCTCGAAAGAAGCGCACATCCGACGCGGTGAACGTGGTCATGATGGCCTGGTTCGGGTCGCCCACGCGCACCCAGTTGCCGTGCTCGCGGGACAATGCGCCCAGAATTTCCTCCTGCAGGGGCGTGCTGTCCTGCGCCTCGTCCTCCAGAATGTACAGCCAGCGTTGCCCAAGCCGGCGCCGGAAGGCGTCATCGTTGTTCAACGCGATGATGGCGCGCCAGATGAGGTCGTCGAAATCGAGCCGGCCGCCGGCGCTCAGAATGCGCTCGTAGCGTTCGTAGATCGCCGCGCCAATGCGCAGGAAGGGGGAGATGGGCGGTTGCGCCGGTGCGCCGGCTGTCTGGCCGTCGATCAGCCGGCGCAGGTCATTCGGTGTCAGGCGCAGGTTCTTCGCCAGCCGGGTCACTTCGCCGCCGATGCGCTGGGTGGTCTCACGCCACTGCGCTTCCACCTCGGCGGCCTGCCGGGCGGGCAGATCAGGCGGCAGGAAACTGCGCCAGTAATCATATTCGGTTTCGATGAAGCTGCGCGCCGCTTCGGGCAGCGTCTGCCGGCCGCTCAACTCATCGTCGATGCGGAAATCCTGCACCGTGCCGGCCAGGTCGGGCCGCTCGCGCACAATCTGATTCGCCAGGCTGTGCAGCGTCATGACGCGGAATCTGTCTGCCGGCGCATGTTCAGCCTGTAGCGCGCGCCGGATGCGGGCCTGAATCGTGTCCACCGCCGAACGGGTGAAGGTGACAACCAGCACTTCTGACTCTGGCGGAAGTCGCCCGGCGCAGATCAGGCGGGCTGCTAACGCGGCCAGGGTGTGCGTCTTGCCGCTGCCCGGCGCCGCCGAAACGAGCATCAAGCCGCCCCGATAGGCTGCAATCGCCGCCTGTTGCTGTCGAAGTTCCATATGGGTCAATCACCTGCCCGGCGCAGCGCCAGCGGCCTCACGCCGTTTCTATCACACGCCGGAGCGCGCGCTCCAGCGGGCCGGCTTCCTCCTGACCGCTCATGCCCAGCCGGCTCGATGCGACGAACACCTGTCCGGAGCAGCGATACAACAGGCCGCCGACCAGCCGGCGCAACATGGCCTGGCGCTCGCGGTGTTCGTCGGCCTCTGTCCATGCCATGCCAGGCGCGCCCGGCTTCCAGCGACGCGAGAGGACGTAGGGATGCGTCAATGGCTGATAGATACGCTCGTACCACCCCAGCGAGTTGACATCGAGCCAGAACTGGTAGCGCGAGCGGAAGTTGTTGGTGAGCCAGGTGTACACCGGCGCGAGCAGGATGTCGTTTGCGCCGGGCAGGTCAGGCGCGGGCTGTTCACGCTCGAGCGCATATTGCGCGCCCAGCAATCCCTGCGACAGAATCGTGATGTACTCCAGACCGGGGTCGAACGTTGTCGCGCTGAGCGGCCTGGGCGCAATGCCCGGCACGCCGGCATCTTCGTGATGCGGCATCATGTCGATCGGGCCGGCGCGTTGCATCGCCTCGCGGAAGGCCAGCGCGCTGCGAATCAGCCGGTCGCAGATCGCGGCATTAGCCGGCGCGACATGCGGCGTGAATCCGGGATGCGCGAGCACGTCGGAGAACACCTCTTGCCAAAACCGGTCGAGCGGCGCTGATTCCGCCTGCGTAGGATCGGCGCGGGTCTGGGCCGACCAGCCGGCCAGCCATTGACACAACGCAGCATACGGCGCCTGGAAGCGAACGCCCACGCGCTGCCACACCGCCGGGTCTTCAATCGGCGGCAGCCCGGGCGCAGCGGCGGCGCGCAGGGCGGCGTCGGCAAGGAGTTGCCCCCGCGCCACATCCAGATCTGCGATGAGCGAGGCCAGCGCCCGGGCCAACTCGCCAGCCGGCACAGGCTGTTGCCAGTGGGGATGGGCCAGCCGGGCCAGCGCCACCAGCGCGCGAACCAGGGGATGGTCGTACAGCGGGCGCGAGGGCCGCACAGACCACACCCCCACCCCATCGGCGCGCAGGCGGTCTTCCAGCTCGAAGCGCAGCACATCTTCGACAAAGGGCGCAAGCACGGCAATGTCGGAGGGCCGCGCGCCGCCGGCCAGCAGGCGTCGGATGTGCTCGACCACCCAATCCACCATCTCTGTCCAGTAACGCGCCACGCCGGGGTGATCGCCCAGCGCCGGCGGCAACGGGTGATCGGATGCCGGGCGGGGGCGGGTTTGTTTGCCGGCCTGTTCGTCAAACTGCGCCATCAGGGCAAGGCTGAAGGAGACAATTGCCGGCGAGGCCACGAAGACCTCGTCCAGGCGCGTCACCTCATCACAATGCCGGCGCAGACTGCGCGCCGATTCCACATCGGCGCCCAGAAACAGGCGATAGCCGCCGGGGTCATCCTCGGCCAGCAGCGCCGAATCACACGTGCGCAACAACAGGCGCAGAAAATCGTGCGCGACCGGCGGATTCTCCTCCAGGTTGTCGGCCAGCACATGGCGATAGCGCGCGGCGATGTAGTCCTGATAGGACCGGGCGGGGAGCAGATACCGGGCGAACAGATCCATGAGCAGGGAGAAATCAAGCAGTGAGCGCGCCAGACAGAAGCGGCGAAAGTCAAGCGCCACTTCCTGCGCGCGCCGGTAGCTGACCAGGCGCTGCGCGTCGCCCGTCCATGCCGCGCCCAGCCTTTCGGCGATCTGATCGAGCGGAAAACCGCACACAGACGCCTTGTTCATGTTGTCGATGATCTGGCGGACCAGACGAGGCCGGGGCAATTTGAGGTCCGCGAAGTCCGCAAGGCGAGGCTGGACGAAACGATCCACAAGGTACTGGACTGCCTCGACGTTGATGACCATTGGCTCCTGGGCCGGGTTTCCGAATCCCGCAACAGGAGCAATCAGCGGAAAGAACAGGCTAACGTGCTGCCGGGCAAGGCTGTAGATTGTGTGGATGTCCGGCTCGCCACGTGGACGATGGGCGCCCTGAACACGCGCCAGCGCCGCTCGGAATATCCGCGCCTGAGACTGTTGCGGCGCCAGGATCAGAACGCGGTCGGGGCGGACGTTTTGTTCGAGCAGGGACACCAGCCGGTCGATCAGGCGGCCGGTCTTGCCTGCTCCGGGCGGGCCGACAAGGTACTGCCTGCTCATCACACCGCCCCCAGGCTCATCCTGTGCCCCATTTCTATTCTATGGCCCATGCTATGGCCCATCCGCGCGCCGGCTCTCTGGAAAGAACAAGGGCGTTCGGTTGAACGCCCTCGTGTGTGCTCCTGCTGATTGCAGACCGGCGGCCGGTGAGCTTAGAGCCGGCGCTCACTTGTTGGACACGCTGACGATACGGTACTTGATCGGCCCATCGGGTGTCTGAACCATCACTTCGTCGTGCGCCTTGCGCCCCAACAGCGCCTTGCCGAGGGGAGATTCGTTGCTGATCTTGCCGGCGGCGGGGTCGGCCTCGGCCGATCCGACGAGCACATAATGTTCCCTGCTGCTGGAGCCTTCTTCCGAGATGGTGACTTTGCTGCCCAGACGAATTTCGTGCGCCGGGCCTTTCTGCTCGATCAGCACAGCGTTGGCGAGAATCGTCTCGATGGTCAGGATGCGACCCTCCACAAACGCCTGCTCGTTCTTGGCGTCTTCGTACTCAGGGTTCTCCTCAACCTCGCCCTCTTCCATGGCGTCGTGCAGGCGCTGGGCCACCTCGGCCCGCCGCACCGACTTGAGGTACTCGAGTTCCTCTTCGAGCTTCTTCAGACCCTCTGGTGTGAGGAATTCCTGTTCCTGCATGATGAACCCCGCTTTAACAGAAGTGACTGAGTCCGCCTTCATCAGGAAACCGGCTCAGTCACACTTGGAAACTGAGTATAGCCGCGTTGATTCAACTTGACAAGACGAGCAGAATGCTTAGCATAACACCTCGTTATGATAAACCTCTCAGCCATACGCCACCTCATCGTTGATATGGACGGTGTGTTGTGGCACGGCGATCACGCCCTGCCCTCGACACCACACTTCTTCGCCACGTTGCGCGAGCTGGGCATTCGCTTTGTGCTGGCAACCAACAATGCCAGCAAAACCGTAGAAGATTATCAGAAGAAACTGGCCGGCTTTGGTGTGCGCGTCGCGCTGGATGAGATTATGACATCTCCCCAGGCGACGGCCGCCTACCTGAAGCAGCACGCGCCTGGAGCGCGGGTCTATGCCATCGGCGAGCCTGGATTGGTGACAGAGTTGCAGCGCGTAGGGCTGACTGTTGTCCCGTCAGATCAGCCGGCTGGCGCAACGCATGTCGTCGTCGGATGGGATCGCCATCTGACCTACGCCAAGCTGGCCGAGGCGTGCCTGCTCATTCGGGCCGGCGCGGTGTTCATCGGCACCAACCCCGACGTAACTTACCCTGACGCGCGGGGTATTGTGCCCGGCAACGGCGCGACGCTGGCTCTGCTGCGCGCCGCCACCGACGTTGACCCCATCATCATCGGCAAGCCGCAGCCCGACATGATCCTTCAGGCGATGCAGCGCATGGGCGGCTCGCCGGCCGACACAGCCGTGATCGGCGACCGGCTCGACACCGACATCGTGGGCGGCCAGCGGGCCGGCGTGCCTGCTATTCTGGTCTTGAGCGGCGTCACCGATCGCCAGTTGGCGAACAGCAGCCCCATCCAGGCGGATGCGGTTTTCGAGGATGTTGGCGAACTGGCCGACGCGCTGAGGGCGGCGGGGGCGGGTTAGTAAGGTTGGAGGTTGAGCGGGCGTGGTTGCCTGCTTCGCGTCCATTCGCGTCCATTCGCGTTCATTCGCGTCCATTCGCGTTCATTCGCGTTCATTCGCGTTCATTCGCGGTTTGAGGATTGCATGAGCCAGGGGACAAACCGGCGGGTGTTCTCCGCGCCACGCGCCGACCGGCTTGACAAGATCGTGGTTGCATTGCTGCCGGATATGACGCGGAGCGCAGCGCAACGGCTCATCGAGCAGGGCCATGTCTCTGTCAACGGCGCAATCCGAGACGCAAGCTATCGCGGGCGGGCGGGTGACACGATCGAAATCAGCCTGCCGGATGCGCCGGCCTCAGATGGTCCTGTTGCCGAAGCCATCCCGCTGGACATTTTGTACGAAGACGACGATGTGCTGGCGGTCAACAAGCCGGCCGGCCTGGTCGTGCATCCAGGCGCAGGCAATATCAGCGGCACGCTGGTCAACGCGCTGCTCAGCCATGCGCCGCAGATCGGCGAGGTCGGCGACAAGGAGCGGCCCGGCATCGTGCACCGGCTGGACAAGGAAACCAGCGGTATTGTCCTGATCGCCAAGACCACCGCCGCCCACCGCGCGCTGCAAGCGCAGTTCAAGGCGCGCGTGGTCAAAAAGCTGTACCTGGCGCTGTGCGTCGGCGCAGTGCAGCCGGCGCGCGGAGTCATCAACAAGCCCATCGGCCGAGATCCGTCGAACCGCAAGCGCATGGCCGTCGTCGTGGATGGGCGGGCGGCCGTCACCGAGTACGTCGTGGCAGAGGTGTTCGAGGCGGGGGGGCGTGTCATCGAAACGCCGGCCCCCGTCACGCTAAGCCGGGGGATGACCTATTCGTTTGTGCGCGCCCAGCCGGCAACCGGCCGCACGCACCAGTTGCGCGTGCACTTCGCTTCGATCGGGTTTCCAATCGTCGGTGATGCGCTCTACGGCGCAGCGCGGCGCGACATCCTCAGCCGCGCGCTGGCGCCGCGCCATCTGCTTCACGCAAGCGAACTGGTGTTCGAGTTGCCGGGCACAGGGGAAACAAAGAAGCTTTACGCGCCCATGCCGGCTGACATGCGCCGCGTCATCGATCAGTTGTCGTGAGCAAGCGGATCAGGCAGCAACCGAGGCAGACTCTTTCTGCCGGTCGATGATCTCCTGGGCAATCGTGCTCATCGTTGTGCGGCGCGAGCGCGCGCGGATCTGGATCGTGTGATACGCCTCTTCTTCGGTCATGCCCGATTGCATCAGGAAGCCCTTGGCCCGGTCGATCAGTTTGCGCGCGGTCAGCTTTTCCTGAAGCTCGTCCACTTTTTCGGTCAGATGGGCGCGATCGGCGAAGCTTGCCAGGGCCACACGCATGGTGGCGATGAGGTCGTCGCGCTTGACAGGCTTGATCAGATAGCCCTGCACAGGAATGGATGTGGCCCGCTCCAGCAGGGCGCTGTCGTTATAGGCTGTCAGGATGATGATCGGAATGGGGCGCTGCTTGACGATCTCTTCCGCCGCTTCAAGCCCATCACGGAATGGCATGCGCACGTCGAGCAGGGCGATGTCGGGTTGCTCACGATAGGCCAGCGTGACAGCCTCGACGCCGTCCGATGCGCTGTAGACCGTGTGGCCCAGTTCAGTCAAAATCGCGCGCAGACCCATGCGGATGATGGACTCATCATCCGCGATCAGCACGCGCAAATTCTTGTTCACGTCAACACTCCTCCAAAATCGATGGTATTGGGTCCGGCGCGCCATCGGCGCACAGCGCCGGCTGGGCATGGGAATATGGAACACGCGACATCGCCGGGCGATGACAATTCACCGCGAAATAATAGCCCGAAATTATACTCGCGCCCGATGGCACTGTTCATCGCTATTGTTGCGTTGATTGTTCTGCTCATCGGCCAGGACACGCGCCGGCTGCGGCACTGGCTGCGACATCGGTTGGGATGCCAGGCAGATGCGGCGCCCGGATCACAGGCAGACCCCTCGCAAACCAGTGGCCCTGCCGGGGCCGCAACGCTGCCAACGCAGGTATCGGTCATTGTGCCGGCGCGCAACGAGGCAGGCGGCATTGCCCGCTGCCTGGACGGCCTGCTGTGCCAGACGCTGCAACCGCGCGAGATCATCGTGGTCGATGACGGCTCGACAGACGCGACGCCCGACATCCTGGCCGGCTATGCCGCGCGCTACCCCGGACTTGTTCGCGTCGTGGCAGCGCGCCCGTTGCCGCCGGGCTGGGTGGGCAAATGCAATGCCTGTCAGCACGGCGCGAGTTTCGCCAACGGCGACTGGCTGCTGTTTGTGGATGCTGACACAGCGCCCCAACCCCGCCTGTTGCAGGCGATGATCGAAGACGCCGAACAACGCCGGCTCGACGCATTGAGCGTGTTTCCGTTCAACGAACTGGGAACCCTGGCAGAGCGCCTGATCCTGCCGGTCTTCTTTCAATTCGCCTGGACAGTGTTCCCGGGCGGCAAGACTCAGGACCCGGAGATGCCCTGGCGGCATGCCATTGCCAGCGGGCAGTGCTTCATGTTCAAGGCTGATGTGTATCGGGCTATGGGCGGGCATGCGTGCGTCAAGGACAAAGTGCTGGAGGATGTGGAGTTTGCCCAGGCATTGCGGCGGGCCGGCTATCGGCTTGGGTTGGCGTGGGGCGGCGAGCACATCCGCGTGCGGATGTACCACAGCGCCGGCGAGGTCGCGCAGGGGCTTGCCAAGCACGCCTGGGCCGGGCGCAGAGCCGGCGGCTGGCGATCGTACTGGGGTGTCGCGCGTCTGGTGTTGACCACTCTGGCGCCGCCGGCAGTTGTTATTGCGGCGCTCGCAGCTTTTCTGATAGCGCCCGGTGTTCCACAGACCATCTCGATCGCGGCTGCCTCAGCCGGCTACGGCGCATCCTGGCTGTACTGGCGCTACGTCCTCGCGCGCCTGTATGCGCTGCCGGGGAGGCTGGCGTGGGCCATGCCGGCGGGGCTGCTGGCCTACCTGATGATCGTGTTGCGGGGGACTGTTGCGATGATGACCCGGCGGGGCGTGCA
>CALBEF010000074.1 GCA_937927775.1 uncultured Anaerolineae bacterium
GCCCGGCCCCTTCATCGAAACGAGGATCTTCACGTCCTTCGTCTCTGGCGCGGATGGCGCCGGTGCTGCCGGCGCCTGTGCGGGCTGCGCCGGCGCGGCGCATGCTGATAGCGCCATTGCCACGGCAGCCGACAGGCCAACAATCAATTGCGTTCGCGTTCTTTGACTCATCTTGCTTTTCCTCCTTCTTAGGATTGAATTGATGTTGTGATCCGGAGCGAGCTGCTCCAGGTGACACCGATTCTGAAGATAGTTAGTTGAGGGTTGGCTATCAAGTCAATCACCGGTTGTCTTTTGAGAAATCATTCATTTGCGCTCCCGGCGCGCCGACGGAGGACGTCCAGGAACACCGCGAAGATGATGACGACGCCGATCAACACTTGTTGCCAGAACACTTGCACGTTGTTCAGGTTCAGGATGTTGCGCAGCAGGCCGATGACCAACACGCCGGCCAGAACACCCAGCACAGTGCCTCGCCCGCCGAAGAAACTGGCGCCGCCGATGATCACGGCGGAGATGGCGTCGAGTTCGGCGCCGATGCCAGCATTAGGGAAGCCGGAGTTGGTGCGGCCGGCCACCAGTAACCCAGCCAGCCCGGCCATTGCGCCGCATAGGACGTAGGCCAGCGTGAGCGTGCGATCTACATTAATGCCGCTGACGCGCGCAGCCTGTGGGTTGCCCCCGATGGCGTAGATGTGCCGGCCGGTGCGCGTATATTGCAAGAACACGAATAAGCCGACGTACAGCGCGGCGACGACGAGCAAACTGACTGGAATTTGCACGCTGCCGACTGGGATGTTGCCGGCGCCCCAGAAACGCACCACTTCCGGCAGGCCGCTGACCGGCACGCCGCCCGATACCAGGTTGGCCAGGCCGCGCGCGATGTTAAGCGTGCCCAGCGTGACGATGAAAGGGTGAGGCAGGCGCATCTTGGTCAACCCCAAGCCGTTGACCAGTCCTACGCCCATGCCGATTAAGATCGGCAGCGGCACCAGCAACGCCGGTGGGAACCCGTCGCGCGCCAGCACGGCCGTGGTCATCATCGCCAGCGCCAGCACCGAGCCGACCGAGAGGTCAATGCCGGCGGTTAGGATCACCACGAACATGCCGATGGCCAGGACGGCGTTGGCGGCGTTCTGCCCGGGCAAGTTCGACAGGTTGCGCCAAGTGAGGAAGACGTCCGGCTGTGTGACTGCACCGACCAGAACCATCAGCAGCACCAGGAACAGGATGCCGAAACGATCAATGTAAGGGATCAGCCGCACGCGCAAGCTGCGCTCGCGGGCAGTCAGTTGGGCATCGGTTGTCGTCGTGGCCATGTCAGTTCAAGTCAAGAATTTTGGCGGCTTGCGCAACCGGCGATTTGTTGCCCATGATCCAGCCGATCACCTCGTTGCGGCTGGTCTCGGCCAGCGGCGCTTCGGCGAAGTTGCGCCCGTGAAATAGCGCCATCACCCGGTCGCAGACGTAGAAGATGTCATCCATGCGGTGGCTGATGAGGATCACGCCGATGCCATGGTTTCTCAAATCCTTGATTAGGTCAAGTACCTTGCGCACTTCTTTGACGGCCAGCGCGGCCGTCGGCTCGTCCATGATGACGACCTTGGCATCGAAGGCAGTGGCGCGCGCGATCGCGACGGCTTGGCGTTGGCCGCCGGATAGCTCTTCAACGCGCTGCCGGACGCTCTTCACCTCGATCTTGAGCTTCTCCAGGTGCTCCTTGGCCCGGCGCATGCTCTCGGCGTTATCCACCAGCCTGAACGGGCCGAAGCGGCGCACGCATTCGCGGCCGAGGAAGATATTTTCGTCAATCCGCATGTTGCCGGCCAGCGCCAGGTCTTGATACACCATCTCGATGCCTCGGTCGCGCGCATCCTTGGGGCTGGTGAAGTGCGCCGGCTGACCGTCCACGTACAACTGGCCTGCGCTGGGTGGATAGAGTCCGGCGAGAATTTTCATGAGTGTGGATTTGCCGGCGCCGTTGTCGCCGACCACGCCCAGCACCTCTCCGCGGTAGAGCTTCAAGTACACGTCCTCCAGGGCCGTCACTGCGCCGAAGTACTTGTAAATGCCGCGCGCTTCGATAACCGGCGTTCGTTCTGCTTCCAATGGACTTGCAGCTTGCGTCATAGCCTCCTCCTTTTCTCAGAATCGAGGGCCGTCTTGGACGAGCATCCTCAGCCCTCAAATGCCTAAGCCTTTCAGGTAAGCGCGGTTGCGCCAGGCGCTTTCTTTGGGCGTCCCCATCCCCGGCAATACGTCTTGTTCGACGGTCACATAGCCCTGGTAGCCGTGCTGCTTCAGCCACGCAACCACGCGGTCGAACGGCACACATCCATGCCCTAATTCGCAGAACACCCCATGGCGCACGGCGGCGTGATAGTCCCAGCCTTCTTCGGCGGCGCGCCGAGCCACGTCGGGCGAGCAATCTTTGAGATGGACATATCTAACGCGCGCGCCGAATCGCTCCAGCCCGCGCATGACTTCATCGGCAGTGGGGCATCCGCTGCCGAAGGCGTAGTGGCCGGTGTCGAAGACCAGCCCGACGCGCTGCGGGTCGGTCAGCGCCAGCAGGCGGGCGATCTCCTCAGGCGTCTCGACGAAGCCGGCGCAGTGATGATGGAAGACGACGCGCAGGC
>CALBEF010000075.1 GCA_937927775.1 uncultured Anaerolineae bacterium
CATCCGGGCAGGTGTTGAAGCGAAAAACACCTGCCCGGCGCTGAATAGGTTGGCTTAGGGTTTGCTTGTGCCCGCCGTCATGCAAACGATTGTATAATTGTAAGAGGACAATCCGTTTGTCTGCGCGCTCTGGATGCCCGCTGTCGCACGCATGACGAGTAGCTTCAAACAGCTTATCTCGCGTCTTAGGTTGGCAACAAGATTAGGAGACTGTACAATGACGAAGATAGATGATGTTGCTCGCAGGTTTCACAACTGGATGGAGAGGTACAACCATTTCGATGAGACGCCTTCGGAGTCATTCAAAACATTTATCGTTTCCGATTCATGTATAGTCGAATATGGTGTGTCTTACGATGAATACAAGGAAGTAGCGGAGAAAGTGAAAGCTATGGGCCATGCCGTAGATTGGCTGGTTCCGAAGGACACCTTCGATTTTCTTGTGCAAGCGAGTAAAAATCAATACTTGACAAGTCGCTATCGCTAACCGCTTTCAGATGCCGAGCATCTGACGTTGAAATAAACAAACACAGCCGCAGAGATCGTCTGCGGCTGTGTTCGTTTATAAGCTGCGCGGCCTGAAGACTACTCGCCCGCCGGTCGTCCCAGGGTGGCAAGATAGTCGATGATCTTGTCGAGATCAGCCGGTGGAATGGTGTCTGCGTAGTTTGGGGGCATGACGCCGGCCGGGCAGGCGCCTTGCGGACACTCCGGCACGATGAACGCCTGAGGATTTACGATCGACTCTCGGATGTACTCCTCCGGCGTGGTGGCCTGCCCCTGGCTGGCTTTGTACTCCTCGCTGGCAATCCACATCATGGCGTCTTCGTAGATGCGATTCAGGCTCGGACCGATGGCGCCATTGGCAACCCCGCGAATGGCGTGGCAGGCATTGCAGCCGTTGGACAGGAACAGGTTCCTGCCCTCTTCCTGCGCAGGTGTTAGAGGCACGGGTGTGGGCAGCGGCGCGAACGCCTCTCCCGGTTTGGGCGCCTCGATGACATCCATCGAATCGATGGGCGACTGCTTCCAGTTCATGACGAATCGCACAACGTTGTCGATCTGGTCTTCGCGCAGCGGGCCGCCAAACCGCTCCAGAAACGGTGGATGCGTCACTTCCCACATCGGGCTGCTCTTGAGCGGGATGCCCGACTTTGTCACGGCAGCGATGTAAGTTTCGAGGGTGCTGTTCCAGCCCACTTCCTTGACGCGATTGTTGAAGAAGTTGCTGCTGCTGAGAGACGGCCCCTGGCCCTCGATGCCTTTGCCTTCAACGCCGTGACAACGCGCGCACTGATCCATGTAGACGCGGGCGCCCTCTTCGATCAGCCGGGCTCGAAAATTCGCGTCGCGTGTGGAAAGCGCCTGAGTGAGATCGGCCACGCCGGCGACCATGCAGGCGGCGATGATGGCGATGAAGCTGATCAGGCCGGCCAGAATGCGCACGGTAAAGCTCGGCCTGAATGTGATGATTTTCTTGATCATGAGTTGATCCCCATGCTGTGCTGTGCGCTTAATGCGCGCGCCCGGACTCCTTGTGGATGAACTTGTACTTGGTGAATTGCTGGGCGATCCCGTTCACGTCAGTGAAGTTGATGTTGATTGAAATCTGCTTCAGATCGGGCTGGATCTGCGTGATCTTGACTGTGGCAGTGGCTTCGGGATTCAGAATCTGCCCAAGCGGGTCCGGCGCAGCCTTGCGGCGCTCCATGCTGTGATAGACCTCAGCCAGGACTCGACTGAGTTTGGGCGCATCCGGCACATTGGCGTCTGGCCGCACGGCGTGCTCACCGACGATCATTTGGTCGAATGGGATGGTCATCAGCGCGCCTTCGCCTTCATCGGGCATGAACTCCTGGGCGACCTCGGACGGCGGTGTGCCGCCCACGTAGCCGAAGCCGGTCACCGGCACGCCGGTGGGGATGCCGGCCAGCGACAGATACAGGATCAGCGCGGCGAACACGCCGCCAAATGCCAGCATGATCTTGCGGTCGCCATAGCGCCGGCTGGGGTTGGGGTCAATGTAGGGAACTGCGAACAGCAGCACGAACACCAGCGGGCCGACGATAACGCCCCAGAAGACTTTGGGCGTCAGACCCAGCACATTGGCAAAGAACTGATCCAGTGCTGTGGCGATTGAGCCGGGCAAAATCGGAATGATGTGCGGGATTTTCAACAGGCCCTGGAGCCAGTAGAAATACCATGGCGCGACGGTGTGATTTGGCGTTGCCAGCGGGTTGGCATGGGTTTCGAGCGGAGCGCTGTACCACGTGACGCACGAGATGGCCAGAACTGCGAAAGCAATGCCGGCATACATGATCTCGTTGGTGGCGATATCGGGCAGGAAGTTCACGCGCTTGTCAGGCGGAACTTTGCGCGCATTATCTTCGCCGATCGGCTCCATCTCCGGCGGCAGGCTGATGCCCCAGCGCACCACCTTGTAGTAGTGCACCGCGACGAAGATGATGCCGATGAGCGGGAACAGCACGACATGCATCAGGTAGAAGCGCAACAAGCCGCCGGCGCCGATGTCCGGCGCGCCGCGCAACAGCAGGTTGACCGTTGGCCCAAAGACCGGGGCGGCGTCGGCCATCGAGGTGCCAATCGTGACCGCCCAGAATGAAAGCTGGTCCCAGGGCAACAGGTAGCCGCTGAACGACAGGAAGAGTGTGACGACGAGGAGCACCACGCCCGTGAACCAGGTGAACTGGCGCGGCTTCTTGTACGACCCGGTGGTGAAGGTGCGCACCATGTGCAGCGTCACCACAATGACCATCGCCTCGGCGCCCAGTCGATGCATGTCGCGCATGAAGGAGCCGAACGGCACGTTGGTCAGGATGTCGATCATGTTGGTGTACGCGCGCTCGGGCGAGGGCGTGTAGAAGATCATCAGGAAAATGCCGGTGATGATCTCAATGGTGAAAAACACGGCTGACAACAGGCCGAGGCGGAACGTCGGGTACAGTGTTGTGACAGCCTCGTGATAAAAGGTCGGGCGAATGTGAAACCAGAAAGCCTCGGTGTGTGGTTTGACGCGCGGGTTCGGCTTGGGCGCCGGATCGCCGCGCAACACGCCACGAACGTCGTTCCACGACAGGCCGGCAGTAAAACGGGTGAACCCGTCATCGAGGCGCTGGGCAATGGTCGATTTCCAGCCGGTGGACTTGACCTGATCTACTAATCTCTTACCGATAACAGACATGCACTAATCCTCCTCACACGACACAGCAGCCATCCAGGGGCAGGCTGTAGTTGCTGATTCAGGCGGCTAGAAGTGAGATTCGCCGAGGGTTTTTCTCCCCGTATCGACACGCACTGCCGCCGCGTTGGCCGGCAGGGGCAGCGGCCTGCCATCCAGCGATTCGGCAATAACCCGGTCGTTGGCGTCCAGCACCTCGAACGCGAAACGATCGAGGTCGCGCGGCGCCGGCCCGGCAATCCACTTGCCGTTGTACTCGAATTGCGAGCCGTGACACGGACAGGCAAATCGCCTGGACAGGTCATCCCAGAAGTAAAGGCAGCCGAGATGGGTGCACACCTTGTAGATGGCCTGGATACCCTGTTCCGTGTTCACCATCCAAAACTTGCCGAGGTTGTTCTCGGTCGGTGAAGCATTCAACGCCGGGAAATCGGCCGTGCTGACGCGAATCTTGCCGCCGAACTCGCCTTCACGGAAACGCGGGAGCGCGAAAAGCACGCTGATGCCGACCGTCTGCGCCAGCATCAATGCCATCGAAGCGCCCCAGACATAGTTCAGGAACTCGCGCCGGGTAACGTTCTGGGGCGGTGGCGGCGGCGCCTCAGCGGGTTTGGCCGCCGGCTTTTGCGCCGCCGGTTTTGGTGTGGCCGTGGTTCCTGCCGGGCTTGCGCCAGCGCCGCCGGCCGGTCGCGGTGCTGCCGGCTTTGCGCCGGGAGGTGGGGCAGGTGTGGAAGGTGCCGGGTCTGCCGGCGTCGACGCCGGCGTCGGGGTAGTCTCTGCCATTTCACTCCTTCAATACACTGTTTAGCGCGCGCATCGAGCTTTTGGTTTGTCCTGCTCACATGGCAGGTGGCTTATGCCCTTCCTGCGCCATTTCACATCGCATCGCGCGCATCTCATTCACTGCACAAACATAGGGAATGCTCTTTACCTGCGAGCATTCCCCAGGCCCTCATCAAAGCTTGTGCAATATATCACAAGCGAAAATCGGTGTCAACGAATTTGGCGCCCCGCGCACCGGGGATGCGCGTCAGAGTTTTGCGCCGATCCGGGCGTAAGCAAGCTGCTGGCATGAAGCGGGGAAGTGATTGCGAGGATGAAGGAATGGCGTCTGGCCCATCCGAAAGCGACGCTCAGGGAGATCGAACAAGAACTCGACAGGCAGTTGGCAGATTTGCGCGCGCGAATGCTGGAGCGTTGGAAAACCCTGACATAGTACAATTCAATTCAACTTTCCAGGGTCAAGTCTCTGTCAGGCAGCGGCTTTGCGGACGACTAGAATCCTCCCCGTGTGGCGCCCAGGGAACAGCTCTGGACGCGCAAAGGAGATGAAAATGTCAGACACAACCACCAAGAACACCCCGACGACTCCGGAGGCGACTGAACGGGCATCCGCGCAAGCCGGCTCCGAGTTTGCGCAGGAATTGAGCCGGCTGAGCGAGAACCTGTGCGCGCTGATCAAGTCGTACTGGGAATCCGAAGAACTCAGGAGCATCGAGCGTGAAGTGACCAGAGGGCTGGAGCAGTTCAACAAGTCGGTCAACGACATGATCAGGCAACTCAGGCAGGACGATAAACTCAGGAAGGCAAAGGATGGCGTCAGGAGCGCATGGGAGACCGCGCACGGCCCGCAGGTGGTGAGCGAGATGCGCGGGGGCGTGCTCGACACGTTGCGCGCTATCAACGATCAGTTGGCTCGCGCTGCGATGCCCAGGCCGGCGGAAGAAGTGAAACCAGACGCTGCTCCGTCTGAGGCTCCGTCTGAGGAAAACAAGTAGCTGTCAACCGGCGGCCGGCGGCTGCGGATCAAATCCGCGTGATGCGGTTTCCGGCCGCCGGCGATCGGCAGCCAGTTAGCGGCGTTTCCATGCAAATCGGCATCATCGGCCTGCCGCTTAGCGGCAAAACCACCATCTTCAATGCGCTCACTCGAGCCGGTCGTCCCACCGGCGTAGGTGGCGCCGGCAAGCTCGAGGTGTTCACCGCCGCCGTGAATGTCCCGGACACCCGCGTGGACACACTGAGCAGGCTGTTCAACCCGCGCAAGACCATCTACGCCCAGGTGCGTTACACAGACATCAGCGGCAGCGAGCGTGAGATCAGCGCGCAGGGGTTCAGCGGCCAGTTGCTGAACACGCTGGCAACCATGGACGCGCTTGCCCTCGTGTTGCGCGCGTTCGACGATGACACCGTTCCGCATCCCGACGGCTCTGTGGACCCGGAGCGCGATCTGCGCAAACTGGAATCGGAGTTCATCCTGACCGATCTGGTCACGGTCGAGCGCCGGCTGGAGAAGCTGGACGAAGGCATCAGGAAGGGCGCGCGCGACCGCGATCTGTTGCAGCGCGAATTGCCGTTGTTCGAGCAAATGAAAGCCGCGCTGGAAGAGGAGCGCCCCGTCCGCGAGCTGGACTTCACCGACGAACAGGCGCGCGGGCTGCGCGGCTACGGATTGATCACGCTCAAGCCGGCGCTCATCATCGTCAACGAAGGCGAGACGCCCTGGCCAAAGCCCATCAGTTCGCCGCATAAGCGCACCGACGTGGTGACGATGAAAGGCAAAATCGAAGCCGAGCTGGCTGAGTTGCCGGCGGACGAGGCGGCGGCTTATCTGGCCGATTTCGGCATCGACGAGCCGGGGCTGGTCAAGGCGATACGCTCATCCTACAGGCTGCTGGGGTTGCAGTCGTTCTTCACGGTGGGCGAAGATGAAGTGCGGGCGTGGACCGTGCGCGCCGGCGCAACGGCGCTCGAATGCGCCGGCGCCGTGCACACAGACATCATGAAGGGCTTCATCCGCGCAGAGACAGTCAGCTATGACGACCTCATCCGCCTGGGAAGCCTGGCCGCCGCGCGCGACAAAGGCCGGCTGCGCCTGGAGGGCAAAGAGTACGTGGCTCACGACGGCGACATCATGCATTTCCGGCACAGCGCTTAACATCATCCATGGGGAAGTTACAGCAGCAAGTCACCGTGCTCAGCGGCGCCGATGAATTGCGCCTGCGCATCGACCACGCCGAAAAGATACTCCGCTTCGACACGCCCGACGCGGCGCGCGACCTGCTGGCGACGCTGCACGAGGCGCACCGCATGGCCGACCAGTTGGAGCGTGACTCGCCTGGTATCGACTTGCGCCCCGAGCGGGCCAGGCTCTCCGGGCTTGACGATCGCGCGCTGCGCAACGCCAAATCGCTGGTGAAGGCGCTGGGCGGCATGGCTGCGTTTGAGCAATTCCGAAAGCAGTTTGACGCGCAACCAGACGATCTCTGGTGGCAGCTTGACGCGAAGATTGCGCTGGATCGTCGCCGTCTGTTGCAGCGTCTGGTGACGATGGGCGTCGTCCTGGCGGCGCTGGGCGTGATCGTGTTCCTCGCGCGTGATTTTCTCTTTCCATACAACCCGGTCTCCGATGCCGTCAGCAATGCCGGTGTAAAACTCGATGCCGGCGATTTGCCGGCGGCGCTGGCCGAGGTTGAGGCCGGCCTGCTTGTCGCGCCCGATAGCATGGAACTGCTGGCGTGGAAGGGCATCCTGCTCAGGCTGATGGGCGACGAGCAGGGGAGCGCGCAGGCATTCGACGCATCCCGGCAGTACGCCCGCGACGAGGTCGAGTTCTATCTGATGCGCGGCCAGGCGTACATCCGCTTTGGCCGTTACGATGACGTGATTGCGGATGCGGATGCCGTGCTGGCGATTGCTCCGAACTCCGCTGAGGCTTATTACCTGCGCGCCACCGGCTACGAGGGCAAGGGCAACATTTATCAGGCCATGCTGGATGTCGATCAATCCGCCCAGCTCGCCCAGGCGGCCGGCAACGATGCCCTGTATGCGCTGGCGCGCTATCGCTATGCGATGCTGATGCAGGCCGGCATCGTGCCGACAGCCGGCCCGACCCCGACGCCCTAGCCCGGCTTATCCCGCGCTCTGGCCGGCCAGGAAACGATCCATCGCCGCGAACAGATCAGACATGTCTGCTTCGGTCAGGTCAGCCATGTGCGCGATGCGGAAGGTCGCGCCCTTCAGCGTCCCGTACCCGTCGGAGATGTGCATCCCCTGCGTGGCCAGGTATTTGTTCATGGCGCTGATGTCGGCCTTGCGCGTGTTGGCGGCGCAGGTAACCGTCAGCGATTCATAGCCTGCTTCTGCGAACAGGCCAAATCCCCGTGACAGCACCCAGTCGCGGGTCATGGCCGCCATGCGCGCATGACGCGCGAAACGCGCCTCAAGCCCTTCGGCCAGCATGTCGTCGAGCTGCCTGTCGAGCGCGAACATGAGCGAGATGGCCGGGGTGGCCGGCGTGTTGTTCTTCAGCAGGAATTTCTCCAGCTCGACAAAATCAAAGTAGTACCCGCGATTTCTGATCGTCTTTGCGCGCGCCATGGCGCGGTCGCTGACGGCGGCAAACGCCAGGCCGGGCGGCAGGCCGAAGCATTTCTGCGAGGAGGTCAGCAGCACATCCAGGCCGAGGCCGTCGAAGTCGATCTTCACGCCGGCCAGCGAACTGACCGCATCCACCAGAATGAGCGTATCCGGCGACAGTTCCCTGACCACGGCGACAATCTCTGCCAGCGGGTTCATCACGCCGGTGCTCGTCTCGTTGTGCACGATGGCGATCGCGTCGAACGGGGTGGGGCGCTGCGAGATCGCCTCGCGCACCATCTCCGGCCTGATGGCGCGGCCCTGCTCGACGGTGAGGCGCGTGACGGCTTTGCCGTTCATCTCGAACACATCGGCCCAGCGCGCGCTGAACGCGCCACACACGGTCGCCAGCACGCCGCGCGCCGGATCGTCGGTCACGCAGTTGCGCGCGGCGCCTTCCCACAGGCCGGTGCCGGATGACGTGCTGAGCAGCACGCGCCGGCTGGTGAAAAACACCTGGCGCAGCTTTTCCTGAATGCGGCCGTACAGGGCTTCGAATGGTTTGCCGCGATGCCCGATCATCGGCGCGGCCTGCGCCTTGAGAATGTCGGGCCGGACTTCGACAGGCCCTGGAATGAACAACTTGATGTGGTCGGTCATGGCGCGTTCTCCTTGATGATTGGATGGGTTGAGAGAATCGCGCCGATTATAGTTAGAACGCTTGTGCTACACTGGGCGTATGGCGCGCGAAACCGGACTTACGTTGGAAGACGCGCTGCTCCGGTACGAGCAGCACCTGGCGCGGCGGCCGCTCAGCGACAACTCGCGCAAAGCGTTTCTGGGTGACGCCCGCATCTTCAGCCGTTACCTGTGCAGTGGCGAGCAGGGGGGCAATCTTCCGGTCGCCCGCATCACCGCCGGGCACATCAAAGGGTTCCTGGCCGAGCAGGCGCGCAGCCGCGTGGCAGCCAGTCCCAAGTCGATTGAGCGCCGGCTTACCTCGCTCAAGGTGTTTTTTCGCTGGTTGCATGAAACCGGCCAGATCGCCTTCGATCCCGCCGATGGCATTGCCTACAGGCCGTTTGTCGATCCTCTCCCCGATCACTTGTCAGACGCTGAGGTGTCTGCTGTGGTGCAGGCGGCGCGCGCGCTGGCGCAATCCGGCCGGCTCGAGATGCGTCCCTTGACGGCCATATTGCTGGTGCTGGACACGGGCATCAAGAAAGGCGAGTGTTTGAATCTGCTGGCGTCGGATGTGGCGCTCGATGATCCCGATGGCGCGAATATCCACGTGCGTTATGAGAAGCGCCGTTTGCAGTTCAAGGATCGTCGCCTTCCCATCGGCGATGAGTGCGTTCAGGTTGTGCGCGCGCACATGGAGCGCTATGAATGCGGCCCTCAGGATAAGCTGTTCGACTGCACCGGCCGCAATCTGGAGTACATCTTCAACCGCAGGATTGCGCCGCAGGCCGGTGTGCCGGCGCTCACGTTCGAGATGCTGCGCTGGACGTGCGCTGTGCGCGATTTCCGTTCGGGCAGATGGAGCAGCGAGCAGTTGCAGGCGCGCTATGGCCTGTCTGCTGTGGGGTGGGCCGAGATGCTGGCCAAGCTGGAGCGGCTGACTCGTCCCGGCGAATCGGGCGAAGAAAAATAACGGACGATCAGGCCGGCCCAGCCGGCGCATGATCGTCCGCCAGTCTGCGCGCAACTCTCGCGTTAGTTTAGTCCCATGATGACCTTGAACTCGTCGCGGTCGAGCGTTTCCTTTTCCAGCAGGGCTTGCGCAACCTGATTGAGCCGGTCGCGGTTATCGGAGAGCAGTTTGCGAACCCGATCGTACGACGTGCGAATGAGCTTGCTCACTTCGCTGTCGATGATCTCGGCCACCTTCTCGCTGTAGTTGCGGCCCTCGGCCAGTTCGCGGCCGAGGAAGACCATCTCGCTCCGCTCGCCAAACGACACCGGCCCGATCTCGTCGCTCATGCCATATTGCCGGACCATCACGCGCGCCAGTTCCGACGCGCGATCCAGGTCGTTGGCGGCGCCGGCGGTCACATCGCCGAACACGATCTCCTCGGCTGCGCGCCCGCCCAGCAATGTGACAATGTTGCCTTCCATGGCTTTGCGGGTGCGGCTGCCGATCATGTCTTCGGTTTCCGGCGTGTACCATGTCGTGCCGCCGGTGGGGCCTCTGGGGATGATGGTGACTTTCTGCAACGACAATCCCGCTTCCGGCGTGAGCGCGGCGGCGACAGCGTGCCCGGCCTCGTGGTAAGCGACCACTTCCTTGTCGCGCGGCGTCATCAGCCGGCTCTTGCGCTCCGGCCCCAGCGCGATCTTTTCGATGGCTGCCTGCAACAGACCCTGGTCGATCTCTGTCTTGTTGGCGCGGGCCGCAAGGATGGCAGCTTCATTGACCAGGTTCTCGATGTCGGCGCCGGTGAAGCCGGGAGTCTGTTTGGCGATGAGCTTCAGATCTACCTGGGGTGAGACCGGCTTGCCGCGCACATGCACTTTGAGGATGGCTTCACGACCGAGCAGGTCGGGCGCGTCAACCACGATGCGGCGGTCGAATCGGCCGGGACGCATCAGCGCCGGGTCGAGAATGTCCGGCCGGTTCGTTGCGGCGATGACGATGACGTTCGTGTCCGTGTTGAAGCCGTCCATTTCGACGAGCATCTGGTTGAGTGTTTGTTCGCGCTCGTCGTTGCCGCCGCCCAGTCCGGCGCCGCGCTGGCGGCCAACGGCGTCGATCTCGTCGATGAAGATGATACAGGGCGCGGACTTCTTGGCCTGATCGAACAGGTCGCGCACGCGGCTGGCGCCGACGCCCACAAACAGTTCGACGAACTCCGAACCGGACAGGCTGAAGAAGGGCACGCCGGCTTCGCCGGCCACTGCCTTTGCCAGCAGCGTCTTGCCGCTGCCGGGCGGGCCGACCAGCAGAACGCCCTTTGGAATGCGCGCGCCGAGTTGAATAAACTTCTCCGGGTTCTTCAGAAACTCGACCACCTCGACCAGTTCCATCTTGGATTCATCGCAGCCGGCCACATCGTTGAACGTCACGACCGGCGTCTCCGAGGTGATGCGCTTGGCGCGGCTGCGCCCAAACGAGAACGCCTGATCGGCGCCGCTCTGCGCGCGCCGCATTGTGAACAGGAAGAAGCCGCCGATCAGCAGGATGGGCAGCAGATAGAACAGCCCGCTCGATAACAACTGGGCGAGGATCGGCACCGACTCAACCCGATAGTCGAACGTTTTCAACGCTTCGGCTGTCACGCCGTAGTTGCGCAACAACTGGATTGTGTCGACCGTTGGCTCCTTGTTCAGCACCATGGCCCGGTTGTCGTTGGTAGTCGCGCGCAGGCTCGTGCCGTCTGCAGTGACGCTGATTGTGCGGATATTGCCCCGGTTGATCTCGTTGACCAGTTGATTGAGCGTTGCGTCTTCGGCGCGCGGGCCGGGCCGCTGCGCGAAAGCCATGGCCGCGTAGGCGACAACGAGCGCAATCAGGATCAACGGGATCAGGTTGTTTCTTAAGCTCTTTGGCATCTTACTGACTCAACTTATCAACTGAGCATTGCTCTGATTTTCACGAACTTAACACCTGCGTCTTAGATTCGTGTGAGATTCGCGCTAGCGCCGCTTCAGCGCCGCTTCAGCGCCGTGGGCCAGTCTCCGGGCATCTCGCGCCGCCTATAATCAACCTGCGTGTTCCATTCTAACCCAGAGCGGACTCTGATCTGCTGCGCCCGGCACTGCCGATGCAAACCAGCGAACTGGACTACGATCTGCCCCCTGACCTGATTGCCCAAACGCCGGCCGAGCCGCGAGACGCCTCGCGCCTGATGGTGATCGAGCGGTCTTCCGGTCGCATTGCGCATCATGTTTTCCGCGACCTGCCGGCTCTGTTGCGCGCGCCGGATGTGCTGGTGGCCAACGACACGCGCGTGATTCCGGCCCGCATCCACGCCCGCAAGCCGAGCGGCGGAAAGATTGAAATCCTGCTGCTGCGCAAACTCGACGCGACGCGCTGGGAGGCGCTGGTGGGCGGCCAGCGCGTGCGCGAATTTGTCATCGACGCGCCAGACGCGCAAACCATACGCGGCGCGGCGCGGCGGCTGCCGGGCGATGCGGATGTCGATTCGGCTGTCCGGCTGGTTGAGTTCGATACGCCGGTCGAGCCGGTTCTGGAGCGCATTGGCGTGATGCCGGTCCCGCCGTACATTCATCAGCAGCCCGACGACCCGACGCGCTATCAAACCGTCTATGCGCGCATGGCCGGCTCGGCGGCTGCCCCGACAGCCGGCCTGCACTTCACGCCGGAGTTGATTCAGGCGATCGGGCAGCGCGGCATTGCGACCGCTTTTGTGACGCTGCACATCGGCCTGGACACGTTCAAGCCGATCACAGAAAACACAGTGGAAGCGCATCGCATCCATACTGAATGGTGCGAAGCGCCGGCCGAGACTGTGGCTCGTATCCGTCAGGCGCGCGCCGCCGGCGGGCGTGTGGTGGCTGTGGGCACGACAAGCGCGCGCGCGCTGGAGACGGCGGCTCAGGGCGCAGACGCGCCGGCGCGCATCGCGCCGTTCCGGGGATTCACATCCATTTACATCACGCCGGGCTATCGCTTTCGCGCTGTGGACGCGCTGATCACCAACTTCCACCTGCCGCGTTCCACGCTGCTGGCGATGGTCGGCGCGTTCATGGGCATGGACTTGATGTGGCAGGCGTATCATGAGGCGATTCGCCGGCGCTATCGTTTCTATTCGTTTGGCGACGCCATGCTGATTCTCTAGGCGACGGACAGCGCCATGCTCCCGCCCGGCGACGCTATTCGGCGCGCGTGTGCTCGAGCAGAATGCGTATCTCCAGCATCTGGAATGTCTGAAGCAGCGCAGTGTCAGCGGTGTGCGCCGCCTTTTCGCAGGCGTCCACAAACGCGAACGGGTCGTAGCGTCCATTCGCCAGCCATGCCGCCGCGCGCAACGTGGCCCCAGCCTCCTGAGCGATGCGGGTCATTGCGGGGTGCGCGCCAACCTGGCGAAACCAGTACTTGCTGTTCCAGTAGTCCGGCTCGCGGCGGTGCATGATCGCGTGCCAGTAGCTGCCGGTCGGCGAATTGATCTGCTGCGACAGGCGGTGCGAGGCGTCGAGGTCGTCGTTCCATAGCAGCAGGCCGGCTTTGACTGCCGGCGCGCAATCGCAGGCATGGATGCGCGCAGAGAGCGCCGGGTCATGAGGGCCGGCCGGTGTAAGCGGCGCGGTTGGCCGGGCTGCCAGCGCCTGAATAATCTCGTCCAGGGTCATCGCTTGCCTTCCAAAATCGGAAATCCAAAATCCAAAATCCAAAATCGAAAGTCTGTTTGGGCGATAATACCCCTTCTCCCGGTGTGCACTCATGATGATCGACAAGCTTCCGCCGAGGATACAGTACGCCTACTGGTTTCAAGCGTTCAACGCGGTTTCGTGGCAGATTTGCCTGGGCACGCCTCTGATTCTGTTCGCGCGCGAGCTGGGCGCGCCGGCAGTCGTGCTGGGGTTGCTGGCCGGCCTGGCGCCGCTCACGTCGGTGCTGCAATTGTTGGTTGCGCCGTATGCCGATCGCATCGGCTATCGCAGGCTGATGCTGCGCGGTTGGACAGCGCGCGTTGTGACGCTGGTGGCGCTGACTGCCCTGCCACTGGCGAGCGGGATAGCGCCGCCGGCAGTGTTGGTTGCGGCCACAGTGGCGATCATGCTGGCGTTCACCGCGTTGCGCGGCATTGCGATGTGCGCGTGGCTGCCGTGGATCACTTCCATCGTGCCGCGTTCGCTGCGCGGCTTCTATCTCAGCCGGGATCGCATCTTCATCAGCCTGGCCAGCGTGGCTTCGCTGGCGGTGTCGGGCGTGTTTTTGATGGGGCATCGCGAGATGTCGGCCTATGCGATCGTCTTCGGCCTGGGCTTTCTGGGGGGCGCTGTCAGCCTGTATTTTCTGAATCGCATCCCGGAGCCGGCTGACGCCGGCGGGGAGGTCGCGCCTGCTGCTGCCACTCGTCAGTCGCAGTGGCTGCCGTTGCTGCGCAATGAGGGTTTCAGGAAGCTGGTCATTTTCAGCGCGATAGTGCAGGTGGTCGCGCTATCCACCGGCGCGTTTGTGACCGTCTTTGCGCGCGAGGAAGTGCAGTTGAGCGACGGCGTCATTCTATGGCTGGCTGCAGGCGCATCGCTGGCCGGCACGGTGGCGCTGGCCCTGTTGCGCAACCGCATTGATGCGCTGGGCAGCCGGCCGTTCCTGGGCGTTGTCTTTCTGTGGTGGGCGGCCTGCTACGCGCTGTGGTTTTTGCTGGCGATCAGCCCGGCGCGCTCGGCGGTGATCGCGGTCGGGCTGATGCTTCTGGCCGGCTTCTTCGGATCCATCTATGACCTCGCGCTGACGCGCCTGCTGATGAACACGGTCGGCGACCAGCCGGAGGCGACCCGCTATTTTGCGCTGCACTCGGTGATCGTGAGCGTGCTGAATGGTTTCGCGCCGATGCTGTGGGGCGCGGCGCTGGATGTGGCGCGCGCAACACAGGTGTCGCTGGCCGGCCTCAGTCTGAGCGGATACGCGCTCTTCTTTGGCGCGCAGTGGCTGTTGCTGGGGCTGGTGCTGTTGGCGCTCTTGCAGGTGCGCGAGGGGAGTTCCGCCTCGACCCGACGCCTGTTGAGCGCCGCGCTGATTGGCGGGCCACGGGCAGCCGCGCGGCATCTTGCCGGTCTGCGCCTGCGTAATCGTCAGCGGCGCGCCGCCGCATCCCCATCGGACAGGCGGAACTCATGACATTGCGTTCTGCCACCGAAGTTACATATCGCGTCGAGAAGTACCGCGCGGCGGCGACCGGCATTCTGGAGACCGCCGGCGGCACGTTTCTGCTGCTGATAGCGGTGCGGGCGTTCGAGGCCGGCGCAATTGAAAAAGCGCTGATTGCCGCCGGCGGCAACATCGGCATGTTGTCCGCGCCGCTGATGGTGGTGCTGGTGGAGCGATTGCGCTGGCCGGCATCGCGCGCGGCTGCCGCGCTTGCGCTTGTCGGCGCGCTTGCCTTCGTGTTGCCTGCGCTTGCGCCGGTCTTGCCGTTGTATGTGCTTGGCAGTGTGGCCGCCATGACCTGCGCCAACGGCATGGTGCCGCTGATGACGCAGATCTACCAGGACAACTATGCGCCGCGTGAGCGAGGCCGATTCTATTCGCGCGCCACGATCATACGCGTGGCGGCTTCGGCTATTTTCGCCGAACTGGCCGGCCGCTTGTTGACAAACGATATTGCTCTCTTTCGCTGGCTGCTGATCGTCTTTGCGCTGTGCTTTGTCTTTTCGGCGTTCTGGCTCACCCGCATCCCGTCGCGTCCGCTGGCCGACTTGGGCAGCCGCAATCCCCTGAGGGGGTTGAAGTATGTGCGCGACGACCGGCTCTTTCGCGCCACGCTCATCGTGTGGATGATGATGGGCTTTGCCAACCTGATGATGATGCCGTTGCGGGTGGAATATCTGGCCAACCCGCGCTATGGCCTGGCGCTCAGCGCTCAAGAGATTGCGCTGATGACAACCATTATTCCCAGCCTGGTGCGACTGGTGCTCAGTCCGGTCTGGGGATGGCTGTTCGACCGCATGAATTTTTTTGTCCTGCGCATGACGGTCAACATGGCGTTTGCCATCGGGATCGTCGCATTCTTCACCGGCGCGAGCCTGCCCGGTCTGATTCTGGGATCGGTGGTTCTCGGCGTGGCATTTTCGGGCGGCGATCTGGCGTGGAGCCTGTGGGTGACCAAGTTCGCGCCGGCGTCGCGCGTGGCAGACTATATGTCGGTGCACACGTTTTTCACCGGGCTGCGCGGCGTTGTTGCGCCGCTGGTGGCGTTTCAACTGGTAAGCCGGTTGCCGATTGAGACACTGGGCGTCATCTGTTTTGTCATCATTGCGGGCGCAACGGCGTTGTTGTTGCCGGAGATACGTTATGGCAGGCCGGCGCCGGATGATGCCGGCGGCGCCCGTAAATCGTAGCGTTGTTTGGACAACAATCTGTTTCGCATAGGCACTAATTTCACTGTACAACAGAGGCTAAACAAGGACATGAACAAAGACAAAATCCGATGGGGCATCCTAAGCACAGGTCGAATCGCCCACCGATTTGCAGAAGCCATTAAAGCAATGGAAGACGCCGAACTGGTCGCCGTCGGATCGAGAACAATGGACAAGGCGCAGGCATTCGCCGCCGAGTACAGCATTCCACATGCGCATGGCAGCTATGAGGCGCTGGCCGACGATCCCGACGTGGACGCCATCTACGTCTCGACACCGCACCCGATGCACAAAGAGGACAGTGTTCTGTGCCTGAACGCCGGCAAAGCCGTGCTGTGCGAGAAACCATTCACCATTAATGCAGCCGAAGCCGGCGCAGTCATCGACACTGCGCGCGCAAAGGGCGTCTTTTTGATGGAGGCCATGTGGACGCGCTTTCTGCCGGGCCTGGCGAAAGTGCGCGAGTTGATCGCCGCCGGCGCAATCGGCGAGCCGCGTATGCTATCGGCAGACTTCGGGTTTCGCGCGAGGTTCGATCCAACCAGCCGGCTGTTCGATCCGCATCTGGGTGGCGGCAGCCTGCTCGATGTGGGGGTGTACTGTGTGTCGCTGGCTTCAATGCTGTTCGGCGAGCCGGCGCGCGTTGCCGGCCTGGCGATCCTCGGCGCAACCGGTGTGGACGAACAGGCCGCATGGGTATTGGCATACGAGAAGGGCGAACTCGCGCTGCTCAGCAGCGCCGTGCGCACAAGCACCCCGCACGAAGCGCGGATCAATGGCACGGATGGCGCGATCAAACTCCATGCCCCGTGGTATGCGCCCACACGCCTGACGCTGATCGGGCCGGATAAGCGCGAGCGCGATATCGACACGCCCATTGAGGGCAACGGGTTTGGCTACCAGGCGGCCGAGGTGGCGGCGTGTATGCGCGCCGGCAAACTGGAAAGTGACATCCTGCCGCTCGAAGAAACCCGCTCCATCATGCGCACACTCGACCGCATCCGCGCGCAGTGGGGCATGACATACCCTTTTGAAGATCCAAACACCGTTTCTCCAACCACTGGCCTCTGACCTCTGACCTCTGACCTCTGACCTCTGACCTCTGACCTCTGACTTCTGACTACTGACTACTGACTACTGGCTACTGGCTACTGGCTACTGACTACTGACTACTGGCTACTGACTACTTCCCATGAACACACACATGCCCTATGGCCGGGTGCCCGGCATCGACAAGCCCATCTCCAGACTCGTGCAAGGCACGATCATGGTCAGCTCAAAAGACGAAGAAAACAGCTTCCGGCTGCTCGACGACGTGTTCGAGCTGGGGTGCAACACGTTCGACACGGCGCATGTCTACGGCGGCGGCGACAATGAGCGGGCCGTTGGCAAGTGGATTCGCTCGCGCGGAATTCGAGAGCAGGTTGTCATTCTGGGCAAAGGCGCCCACCACAATCAGGACCGCCGGCGTGTCACGCCATTCGACATCGCGGCGGACATCCACGACTCGCTGGCGCGCTTCAAAACTGATTACATCGATCTGTATCTGCTGCACCGCGACGACCCGTCTGTGCCGGTTGGGCCAATCGTCGAGGCGCTGAACGAGCATCTGCGCGCCGGCCGCATCCGCGCATTCGGCGGCTCCAACTGGACCCACGAGCGCATTCAGGCCGCCAATGACTATGCGCGCAAACACAGGTTGGCGCCGTTCGTCGCCAGCAGCCCCAACTTCAGCCTGGCCGAGCAGGTCAAAGAGCCGTGGGCCGAGTGCGTCAGCATCAGCGGGCCACAGGGCGCGGAAGCGCGGGAGTGGTACGCGCAAAACCAGATGCCCGTCTTTGCCTGGTCGAGCATGGCTGCCGGCTTCTTCTCCGGCCGGTTCACGCGCAACAATCTGGACTCGTTCACAGACTGGCAGGACAAGTTGTGCGTGAACTGCTACTGCTACGAAGACAACTTCAAGCGGCTCGATCGCGTGCGCGCGCTGGCATCTGAGAAGGGCGTCAGTGTGCCCCAGATCGCCATGGCCTACGTCCTGAGCCAGCCCATGACAGTGTTTGCGCTGGTGGGATGCCGCACCCGCGCCGAGTTCCAGTCCAACCTGGAAGCCGCCAGCCTCAGGCTCACACCGCAGGAAATCGCCTGGCTCGAACTGCGGACAGACACGCGCTGATCCACTGACAACGCTTATGGCTCCTGATCGCATCAAGATCATCTTCAACCCGGCTGCGGCGCGCGGAAAGGCAGGGGAGGTCGCCAACCGACTGCGCAACGCGCTTGCCGCAACCAGCAAT
This sequence comes from uncultured Anaerolineae bacterium, assembly GCA_937927775.1. Taxonomy (GTDB): domain Bacteria; phylum Chloroflexota; class Anaerolineae; order J036; family Brachytrichaceae; genus Roseilinea. The sequence continues at coordinate 17,899 of CALBEF010000075.1, forward strand.
CTCGTCGAATGGGTGGACACAACACACAGCGGGCACGCTGTGGCGCTGGCCCGTGAGGCTGCGCAGGCCGGCTTCAGCATCGTTGTGGCCATGGGCGGCGACGGCACTGCCCATGAGGTGGCAAATGGGTTGATGCAGGTGGACGCGGACACACGACCCGCGCTCGCCATCGTGCCGGTCGGCTCTGGCAACGACTTCGTGCTCGGCGCCGGGCTGGAACGGGATCCACTGCGCGCGCTTGAAGCCGCGCTGGCGGGTAGCACAGCCCGCGCGCGCCGGATCGATCTCGGCCTTGTGCGTGATGACCGTGGCCGCGCCGAGCACTTCATCAACGTGATCGGCATCGGTCTCGACGCATCCGTCACACATCACTCCCAGCGCATCAGGTTGCTGCGGGGATTTGCGATGTACTTCGCTGCCCTGATGCGCACGCTGACCAACAACTACGGCGCGCTGCCCATGCAATTGCAGATCGACGACGGCGAGCCTGTCTCGCGCCAGGTGTTGATGCTGGCCGTGGCGAACGGCACCCGCGAGGGTGGGGGATTCAACATCACGCCGAAGGCCGACCCCGGCGACGGCCAGCTCGACTTCGCCATGATCGGCCCGGTGTCGCGTTTGCGGCTGCTCCAGATCATCCCTGATGTGATGGCCGGCACACACGAGCGCCACCCGGAGATTGCCGTCAGTCGCATCCGGCATCTGCGCGTCCGATCGGGCTGGCCGCTGTTGTCGCACTTCGATGGCGAGATGTATGCCTGGCGCGAGGACGGCGTGCATGAGATGGAAATCAGCATCGTGCCGCGCGCAATCCGCCTGATTGGATAACGCGCCTGGCCGTCACTCTTGTTCTCCATGCCTGTCATCACGCCGGGATGGCGGGGATGTTCCAGTTTGCGCGCCACACAGAGTCTTCGGGAATGTGATCGTCCGGCGATCCGTGTGGTTGCCTCCAAAGGGTATTATCATCAACACCAAACACGAGTGCTCCCATGAAAAAACTGATCAACCAGCCCGACCAGGTCGTGTCCGAGTCGTTGCAGGGATTTGCCGCAGCCTACCCAGATCTTGTGCGGGCGCATTTCGACCCGACTTACATCGCGCGCGCCGACGCGCCGGTGAAGGGCAAGGTGGGCGTGCTCTCAGGCGGCGGCAGCGGCCATGAGCCGATGCACGGCGGATTTGTCGGCCCCGGCATGTTGGACGCAGCCTGTCCCGGCGCAGTCTTCACCAGCCCGACGCCGGATCAGATGCTGGAGGCGACCCGCGCGATCGATGGCGGGGCGGGCGTGCTGCACATCGTCAAGAATTACACCGGCGACATCATGAACTTCGAGATGGCGGCCGAACTGGCGCGCGCGGAAGGCATCGAGGTCGAGAGTGTGGTGATTCAGGATGATGTGGCGGTGAAGGACAGCCTGTACACAGCCGGCCGGCGTGGCGTGGGCGCCACGGTGCTGGCCGAGAAGTTGTGTGGCGCGGCTGCCGAGCAGCGCCGACCGCTCGCCGAAGTGGCTGCGGTGTGCCGGCGCGTCGCGGACGGTGCGCGCAGCATGGGCATGGCCCTCACCTCGTGCGCCGTGCCTCACGTAGGCCGGCCCACGTTCGATCTGCCGGAGGATGAAATGGAGATCGGCATCGGCATTCATGGAGAGCCGGGCCGCGCGCGCATGAAGCTCCGGTCAGCGGATGAGATCGTGGAGATGCTGATGGCGCCTGTGCTGGAAGACCTGCCCTTTCAGCGCGGCGACCGCGTGTTGTTGTTCGTCAACGGTATGGGCGGCACGCCGCTGATCGAGTTGTACATCGTCTATCGCAAGGCGCGCGAGATCGCCGAGCGGCATGGGCTGATTGTCGCGCGCAATCTTGTCGGGCCGTACATCACCAGCCTGGAAATGGCCGGCTGCTCGATCACCCTGCTCAAACTCGACGACGACCTGTTGAACCTGTGGGATGCCCCCGTCAAGACGGCCGGCCTGCGCTGGGGATGCTGAAGCGCGCTGTTTGCCTGTGCGCGGGTCGCAGCCTGTGAACCGGGTGAGCAGTCGAAAAGTGGGGGAATCCGACACGCACTTTTGGGCCGGAGGAGGAACAGTGAACGCAACGTTGCGGACACAGTCCAAGTTGACGCGCGGTGATGTGCTGGCGTGGATCGCGCGCTACGCCGGTGTGATTGCCGAGAACCGCCAGTGGCTGACAGACCTGGATGCCGCGATCGGGGATGGCGATCATGGCGCGAATATGGATCGCGGTTTCCAGGCTGTGCTTGCCAAATTGCCTGCCCTTGCCGAGGCGGACATTGGCGCGATCTTCAAAGCGGTCGGCATGACTTTGCTTTCGACGGTTGGCGGGGCAAGTGGGCCGTTGTATGGCACGTTCTTTTTGCAGGCGGCGCAACCGCTGGCCGGCAAGACTGAACTCGAACTGAATGACTGGATTGCTGCGGTGGAGATGGGTGTGAATGGCATCATCAAGCGCGGCCGCGCCGAGGTGGGAGAGAAGACGATGGTCGATACGCTTGCGCCGGCGCTTGCCGCGCTGAAGGCGGCTGCGCAGGCCGGCATGGGTTGGAAGCCGGCTGCGCAGCGCGCTGCCGACGCCGCGCATCAGGGCGCATTGTCCACTGTCCCGCTGGTGGCGCGCAAAGGACGGGCCAGCTATCTCGGCGAGCGCAGCGCCGGCCACCAGGACCCCGGCGCGACATCGGCCTTCCTGCTGTTCGACAGCCTGGCGCAGGTTGTGAACGACGCCGACACACCGGCTGCGCCGCGCAGCGCGCACGCAGCATGATCAGTCTGGTTGTTGTCGCGCACAGCCGCGCTCTGGCGATGGATGTCGTGGCGCTGGCCCGCCAGATGGCTTCGCCCGAAGTTCGCTTCGCCATCGCAGCCGGCGCAGGTGAAGACCACTGCGAACTCGGCACAGATGCAATCGAGATCGCGCAAGCCATCGAGTCGGTATTCAGCCCGGACGGCGTGCTGGTGCTGATGGACCTGGGCAGCGCCGTGCTCGGCGCGGAAACGGCGCTCGATCTGTTGCCTGCAGAGATGCGCGACCGGGTGCGCTTGTGCCCGGCCCCGCTGGTCGAAGGCGCGCTTGCGGCGGCGGTGCAGGCCGGCCTGGGCGCCGATCTCGATCAGGCGTGCCGGGAGGCTTCCGGCGCGCTGCAACCGAAATACGAGCATCTTGCCACCGGTTCGCATTCGCTCCCGATCCTTCCTCCTTCTCCCTTCCTCCTTCATCCTTTGGATGCGGCGTCCGGCCCGCCTGCCGGCCAGATGGTGATCACGCTGGGCAACCCGCATGGTCTGCATGCCCGGCCGGCGGCGCGATTCGCGCAAACAGCCGCGCGCTTCGATGCGGCAATCACGGTGCGCAAACTGGCGGCGGATGGCGAGGCCACGGGCGTTGTCGCGTCGGCGCGCAGTATCAATCAACTGGCGATGCTGGGCGCGCAGCGCGGCGATCGACTGCTGATCGAGGCAGAAGGCGCGCAGGCGCGCGAGGCGTTGCAGGCGCTCCATGAGCTGGCGGATTCGCAGTTTGGAGAGCGCGATGGGGTTGAGTCTGTGGCGCGTGTTTCTGCGGATTTTGTCCGCGCGGACCTTGTCCGCGAAGCCGGCCTGGCGGCAGCCCATGCGCCGCAGGCTTCGCCCGATCGCGTCTGGGGCGACGCGCCGCTGTCGGCGCTGCCGGCCTCGGAGGGCATTGCGATTGGCGTGGCGATGCGCGCTCAGCCGCGCCTGCCTGACATTGACCAGGACAGCCGCGCAGACGATTCGGACTGTGTCCGCATAGACGCCGAGCAGCGCCGGCTGGAGGATGCGCTGGCGCAGGCGCGAGATGAGATCGCCGCCCGCCGTCAAGCCATCCTCGCCAGCATGGGCGAGCAGCGCGCTGCGATTTTCGACGCGCACCTCCTGATTCTGGATGATGAGATGCTGGCCGGCCGGGCGCGGCGCTTCATCCGTGAAGCGCGCATCTCCGCAGCGCAGGCGTGGCATCGGGCTGTGGCGGAGTTGGCCGACGCCTACCGCGCTCTGCCCGACGCCTATATGCGCCAGCGGGCGGCGGATGTCATCGATGTGGGGACGCAGGTGCTGGCGCATCTTGGCAATACGGATGAAGTCGGCTTGCTCACACAGATGGACCGGCCCGTCATTCTCATCGCGCAGGATTTCACGCCGACACACGTGGCGCAACTCGACCTGGAGCATGTGGCCGGGCTGGTGAGCGTGGATGGCAGCAGGGATTCGCACGCCGCCATTCTCATGCGCGCGCTGGGCGTGCCGGCGGTTGTTGGCGCGGATGCCGTGATCGAGCGCGTCGCCGATGGCGTGATGGTGGCCGTGGATGGTTTCGAGGGCCGCATCTGGATCGACCCCGCGCCGCAGATGCTGGCCGAACTTGAGCGCCGGCGCGATGCCTGGCGCGAGCAGCAGCGCCGGCTGCGCGAAGCCGGCCAGGCGCTCACCATCACCCGCGACGGGGCGCGTATCGAAGTGGCCGCTAATCTGGGCAGTGTGGCCGATGCGCGGGCGGCGATTGCCAACGGCGCCGAGGCGGTTGGCGTGTTGCGCACCGAATTTCTGTATCTCACACGCCAGGCGCCGCCGGGCGAAGACGAACAGGTGGCGGCGCTGGCGGAGATCGGGCGCATCATGCAGGGCCGACCGATCATTGCGCGCACGCTCGACGTGGGCGGGGACAAGTCCATCCCCTGGCTGCCTTTGCCGCCCGAAGCCAACCCGTTCCTGGGCGTGCGCGCCATCCGCCTGTCGCTGCACCGGCCCGATTTGTTTCTGACGCAACTGCGCGCGATGCTGCGCGCCGGCGCGGAGCATGATGTGCGCGTGTTATTGCCGATGATCTCGCTGGTCGAGGAGATCGAACAGGCGCGGGCCTGTCTGGAAGAAGCGCATCGCGCGCTGATAGCCGATGGGCTGCCGCATCGCTGGCCGGCGTCGCTGGGCGTGATGATCGAAACGCCGTCTGCCGCGCTGATGGCCGACGCGCTTGCGGCGCGGGTCGATTTTCTCAGCATCGGCACGAATGACCTCACGCAGTACACGCTGGCTGCCGAGCGCGGCAACCCCAGCCTGGTTGCGTTCGCCGACGCGCTGCACCCGGCGGTGTTAAGGTTGATCAAAATGGTCGCCGACGCGGCGGTGCGGCATGGCAAGTGGGCCGGCGTGTGCGGCGAGATTGCCGCTGACCCTGTGGCTGTGCCGGTGTTAATCGGGCTGGGCGTGACCGAGTTGAGCCTGAATCCGGCCGGCATCCCGAAGGTGAAATCGGTGGCGCGCGCGCTCGACAGGCGTGAGGCCGCGCGGTTAGCCGACCAGGCGTTGCAGATGGAGACAGCACCGGCTGTGCGGCAACTGGCGGCGCGGTTCGTTGAAGGTTGGGCAGGTTGATAAGTTTGGTAAGGTTGGCAGGTTGGTAAGGTTGATCAGGTTGGCAGGTTGGGCAGGTTGGTGACTTTAAGAACTTTACCAGCCTTAAGAACTTTGCCAGCCTTAAGAACTTCAAGAACACGCCCGGGAGTTGATTTGATGACAGAGAACGAGAAGGCGGACACAGTCCGACATGGCTTTCAGTTGGTGGAGGAGCGCGTCATCGCCGAGATGAACGCAACGGCGCGTCTGTATCGCCATATCAGGACCGGCGCGCGTTTGTTGTCGGTGATCAACGACGATGAGAACAAGGTGTTCGGCATCGCGTTCGCCACGCCGCCCGAAGACTCGACCGGCCTGCCGCACATTCTGGAGCACTCGGTGCTGTGCGGCTCGCGCAAGTATCCGGTCAAAGAGCCGTTCGTGGAATTGATGAAAGGGTCGCTGAACACCTTCCTCAACGCCTTCACATTCCCGGACAAGACGTGCTATCCGGTTGCCAGCCAGAACCTGCAGGACTTCTACAACCTGATCGACGTGTATCTCGACGCAGTGTTCTATCCGCGCATCACACCGGACACGCTGCGCCAGGAGGGCTGGCACTATGAGCTGGACGCGCCGGATGCGCCGCTGACGTTCAAAGGTGTGGTCTTCAACGAGATGAAGGGCGCGTACTCGTCACCAGACAATCTGCTCGGGCGCTATTCGCAGCAGTCTCTTTTCCCGGACAACGCCTATGGCCTCGATTCAGGCGGAGACCCCCGGCGCATCCCCGATCTGACCTATGCCCAGTTCAAGCGATTTCATGAGACGCGCTATCACCCGTCCAACGCCTGGATTGTCTTCTATGGCGACGACGACCCGGACACGCGGCTACAGATTCTGGACGCCTATTTGAAGGACTTCGAGCCGCTGGAGAAGCTGCCCGCCATCGAATTGCAGAGGCCGTTCGGCGAAACGCGCCGCTTTGAGTATGGCTATGACGCCGGCGCGGATACGGAGCCGGCGAACACACAGGCGCGCAAGAGCTACTTCACGCTCAACTGGATGCTGAGCGAGGCCACCGACGATGAAACGGTGCTGGGGCTGCAAATCCTGTCGCACATTCTGTTGGGCACGCCGGCCTCGCCCTTGCGCAAGGCGCTCATCGACTCGGGCCTGGGCGAGAACCTGGCCGGCGGCGGGCTGGACGAGGACCTGCGCCAGATGATGTTCTCAACCGGCCTGAAGGGCATTCGCGCCCAGGACGCGGCAAAAGTCGAGGAGGTGATTCTGCGCACGCTGGAGCAGCTTGCCGACGCCGGCATCGAGCGCGACATGATCGAGGCGTCATTGAACACCGTCGAGTTTGCGCTGCGCGAGAACAACACCGGCGGCTTCCCGCGTGGCATCGCGCTGATGCTGCGCGCGCTGGCGAGCTGGTTGCATGGCGGCGATCCGCTCTCGCGCCTGGCGTTTGAAGCGCCCCTCAACGCCATCAAAGCGAAGTGGGCCGCCGATCCGCGCTACTTCGAGCGGCTGATTCGCCGCTATTTCCTGGAGAACGCTCACCGCGCGAGTGTTCTGCTCAAGCCTGATCCTGAGCTGGGGCCGCGCGAGGCCGCCGAGGAGCAGGCGCGTCTGGAGCGCGCCCGCGCTGCGATGAGCGAAGAAGAACTCAGGCGGGTCGTGGCCGAGGCGCAGGAATTGAAACGCCGGCAGGAAACGCCGGACTCAGCCGATGCGCTGGCGACCATTCCGATGCTCAGGCTGTCCGACCTCGACCGCAGGAACAAAGCCATTCCGCTGGCCCTGTCGCAGGCAGCCGGCGCGCAGGTGTTGTATCACGACCTGTTCACCAACGGGATTGTGTATCTGGATGTCGGCTTTGACCTGCGCGCCCTGCCACAGCGCTTTCTGCCCTATGTGCCGCTGTTTGGCCGGGCGCTGTTGGAGATGGGCACTGCGCGCGAGGACTTCGTCAAGCTGTCGCAACGCATCGGGCGCAAGACCGGCGGTATCCGCTCCGCCACACTGTCCACCGCGATTCGCGAAACGGATGATGCGGCGACGTGGCTGTTTCTGCGCGGCAAGGCGACCACTGCGCAAGCGCAGGACATGCTCGATATTTTGCGCGATGTGCTGTTGACCGCTCGCCTCGACAACCGCGAGCGATTCCGTCAGATCGTTCTGGAAGACAAGGCCAGCCGCGAGTCAGGATTGACGCCGGCCGGTCACATCATGGTCAATCGCCGGCTGCGCGCGCGCTTTGCCCGCGCCGACTGGGTCGCCGAGCAGATGAGCGGGGTGGACGCGCTGTTCTTCGTGCGCCGGCTGGCCGAACGTATCGACCAGGACTGGCCGTCGGTGCAGGCCGACCTGGAAGAGATGCGCCGGCTGCTGGTGAACCGCAACGCGATGATCTGCAATGTGACGCTGGATGAGCCGGCCTGCCGCGCATTCGAGCCAATGCTGAGCGCGTTCGTCGAACAGATGCCGGCTGCTTCGCTCGATCGTGCTGCCTGGCAGCCTGCGACTTTTGCCGACCCGGAGGCGCTGACGATCCCGGCGCAGGTGAACTTTGTGGGCAAGGGCGCCAATCTCTACAGGTTGGGCTATCGCTTGCGCGGATCGGCGCTGGTCGTGACGCACTATCTCAGCACGACGTGGCTATGGGACCGTGTGCGCGTTCAGGGCGGCGCCTACGGCGGGTTCAGCATGTTTGATCATCGCTCCGGCGTGTTCACCTGGCTGTCCTACCGCGATCCGAATCTGCTGGGCACACTGGCGAACTACGACGGCACAGCCGGCTTTCTGCGCGACCTTGATCTGTCCGAAGACGAATTGACCAAAGCCATCATCGGCGTCATCGGCGATCTGGACGCGTATATGCTGCCGGATGCGAAGGGGTACACCTCGATGCTGCGCTGGCTGGCCGGCGACACGGAGGAAAGCCGGCAGCAGTTGCGCGACGAAGTGTTGTCCACGACCGCCGCCGACTTCAAGGCGTTTGCCGGCGCGTTGGAGCAGGCGCAGCGCGAAGGGGCGATCGTTGTAATGGGATCGGATAAGGCTGTGGCCGAGGCGAACGCGCAGATGGCGCGCAAGTTCGCAGTGCTGAAGGTGTTGTAAGACGTTTGTGAACATCCCCGGAGTCTTCAAGACGCCGGGGATGTTGAGTCACCGCATGTTCGCGCTGACCTGGAATTGCAGAATCTGGCCATTCGCGGCGTCGGTGACAAGCAGCGTGTCGCCATCGACCGCCAGGCCGGTGGGCAGGCTGCCCTGCGGCGTGGTGAGGTTGGCGTCGATCTCCACGCCGGCCAGGGTGTAGGCCAGCACCTCGCTGGCGCGCGGGCTGCTGACGTAGAGCGTGTCGCCGCTGATGGCCAGGAAGGGCTTGTGATCGACCGAGCCGAGTTGCGCGGGGTCCATCGTCAGCCACGAATCGACCGGCCACGCGCGCAAAAATCCGAACGCCGCGTCGAAGACCTGAATGCGCTTGTTCCACGTGTCGGCCACGTAGATGTTGCCGGCGGCGTCGATCGCCAGCCCGACCGGCTCGTTGAACTCGCCGCTGCCTGATCCCTCTTTGCCGAACTGCGCCAGGAAGTTGCCTTCGCTGTCGAAGACCTGCACGCGCTTGTTGCCGGTGTCCGTCACGAGCAGCCGGTTTTGCCGGTCGATGACGATGGCGCGCGGGCCGAAGAAAGTCGTGTCGCGGCCTGCGCCGTCTGCGTTGCTGACGCCCGGCCGGCCCCACGCAAACAGGAAGTTGCCATCGCGGTCGAACTTCTGGATGCGGTGGTTGAACGTGTCGGCCACGTAGATCGCGCCATCGCTGGCGATGGCGATCCCCCAGGCGTCGTTGAAGCGCCCCGGCCCGCCCCCCAGCCCGCCCCAGGCGGTCTGAACGATGTTGTCGGCGTTGAGGCGGAAGAGCCGGTTGGCTTTGCGATCAATCACGTACCGGTCGCCGTTGGGCGCGACTGCGACGCCGGTGGGGCTTTGCAGGCGCGGGAGCGGGGCGGCCAGGTCTGTGTCGCTTGCGCCTGAAGCAATTGCGCCGGCGCGATAGTCCCATACCTGCGCCGCCAGGTCATTGCGCAGATACAGGCTGAAACGGTGCGCCGGCGACCAGGTGTCCGCCGTCAGCGTTGTCTTGTTGAACACCTGCGAATAGCGCGTGAAATCGCGGTTGAAGATGATGTCCCACAGCGCGGCGCGCGCCTGCGGATTGAAGAGCGAGTATGAGATGCGCTCCCACGTCAGATCAAAGTAGTCCTGCATCGGCCACCACACCAGCGTGTAGCGGAAGCGCGTGTAGTTTTCCAGCAACTGCGGTTCGATCTCGTTGCGCTTTGGATGTTGGTCGCTGATGAGGATGGCATCCAGATCCATGTAGTCCGCCGGCAGGTCGTTGCCGATGAAGCGCGCGTTGGGGAACAAGCGCATGTACCAGCTCATCGGCCAGCTTGTTTCGCTGTCGTAGCCCACCTTGATGCCGTTGCCGCCCTTCAACCGCTTCGACAGGTCTTCGAGCTGATTGAGCGCCAGCTTTGTGCCCGGCGCGCCGTGCGCGTAGAACAGAAACTCGCGCGTGTAGTCGTAGTTGATGTAAGTGACAGTGTGGGCGGTGCGCACGGTCAGCGCGGCGCCCAGAACCAGCGCCGCCAGGATCACCATGCGCCAGGCCCAGCGCCCGCACACAAACCACAGCGCCGCCAGCGCAGCGACTGCCATCACGCCGCTCAACCCGAACAGGCCGAGCCACGCGATCAGCCTGGTCGTGTCGCCCTGGGGAATATCGAGGCCGCCGATCAATGACAGAAGCCTGACGATGAGCAGCACCGCCAGCCCGGCCAGCCCCGCGCCGGCCAGTTTGCCGCCCAGCGTTAGTTGTTGCCATTCGGATCGAACGACGCGCAGCACGCGTTCGACGAACCAGCCGGTGAGGAACGCCATCGGCAGCGCGATATGCACGGTCAGCCAGGGCATCTTCTCGCCGGCTGCGCTGAAAATCACCAGCGCCGAAATGCTCCACCAGCCGGCGAACAAAGGCCACAGGTCGATTGCGGATTGACGATTTTGGGTTGACGATTGCAGGCCGGCCAGTCCGCGCACGGCCAGGGTGATGAACGCGCCGGCAGCGCCGGCCAGCGCCAGGTATTCGTACAGCGGCACGAGCAGCAGGTAGTAGTACCACGGCTGGCTGCCGCGCTGCACCGGATGTTGCGCCATCCAATACCCAAGCTGCCCGACAAAGCCGGTGCCGATGCCCCCCACGTTGGTGAACACGGTGGTGAACAGCGTCACCGTGATGACGCCAAACACAGCAATGATCGACAGCCACAGCCGCCAGTTCCACGTGACGCCGATGGCGATGCTGATGGCAGCCATGCCGACGGTGAGCGCCAGCATGGTCGTGATCACCTGTGTGTTCGTGCTGAGATTGCTCATCGAACCGAGCAGCTCGATTGCTATTAACTCCTCGCCGGTGACGCGCGCCCAGAGTGGGTTGAGCGCAAGCAGCATCGCCGGCGCAGCCATGAACATCGTCGTCGTCACCATCACGACGGCGATGTTGAACCAGGGCGACTGGCCGGCTGCCATTGCCAGCCACTGCCCGAACCACACCCGCAACAGGAAGGCGACCAGCGCCGCCAGCGCCACGCCGGCCAGCACGATCACGATGGCAAACAGGACCAGTTGGGGATCGAAGGACAACACGAGCGGCTCGACCTGTGTTACCACGTTGCCGATGCTCAGGGTTTGGGTCAGCAGGCGGGCCAGCACCTCCATCGCAACACAGACGATGAGCATGACGCCGGCCAGGAAGCCGGCATAGCCAACCGCAGTCAGCGCATCCCGCATCCGCCCGCGCATGGCATGGAACTCGCGCAGCGCAACCACACCCGCAAATGCCGCGATCCAGGCCACCGTCAGAAAGGATGTGGACTTGTCCGTGGCGTGAAAGGCCAGCGTTGCTGTGAGCGCAATCAGCCAGCCGGCGCGGCGGGTCTCGATGTAGCGCCACACAAACAGCACCGTCAGCGTCACCCACACCAGGATGAACGCCTCCTGACGGATGTAGCGGGCGTGATACAGGATCGACGGCGAAATGAGCAGCGCCGCCGACGTGACCAATGCGCCGGCCCGGCCCAGTTGCCGGCGAAAGAAGAAGGGCAGGATCACCAGCGCAACGCCGAACAGGGCGGTTGGAATGCGCGAGGTGAAGTCGTCCGCGCCAAACAGGAAATAGGACAACGCTGTGATGTGAAACAGGAACGGCCCGTGCATCAACGGCGTGTGATTGAAGCCTTTGCCGGTGGCAAGTTGATACGAGAAGTACGTGTGCAGGCTCTCGTCATGGCTCATCACGCGCGCGCCGAGATCCCAGAAGCGCGTCAACACGGCCGCGACAATCAGCGCGAGGCACAAGACTGTCTCCCAGCTCAGCGCGCCCAGCACTGGCCGTTCCAGCCATGCCGTCACGCGCGCGGCCCGGTCTTGCGCCGGCGGCTCTTCCATCGTTCCTTCTGCGGAGATTTGCTCCTGCGGCTGAACTGCGCCCTCAGGGGTTGCCGGATCAATCGTCTGGTCAACGCGCGTCTGGTCAACGCGGGGATGCTCCGCCGTCGTCGCAGGTTGATCTTGTTCGATCGGGTTCGTCATAGCGTAGTTGTAGAAGCAGCGGACTGTGTCCGCGGTGTCGGATTGAAGGCTTAGCGGCCGCTGTAGCGTCTGGCCACGTCCTGGCGCAGCCACAGCACCCAGCGCGCGCCATCCTGAGAGGGTGTCGTTGCCTCGTCCAGACTGCGCAACATCAGCCAGCGCGCCAGCGGGCGACAACTGAACTGGCCGGATCGGTCATCGCATCCCGCCGAACGGATAGAGGCGCTGGATGCGATGCGAAAGGCGCTGCCGATATAGGCATAGTCGGTCTGGATGGATGCGCCGGCCGGCGTCAATACTATCTCCGCCGCGCCTGGCTGCAATGTGATGATGGCCCGCCGCCAGTCACGCACGGCCCATTTCAGACTGGCCGGCGCCGATTCGGACAACTCAACCGGGATTGCCGATGGCTCGCCCAGTGCGCGCGCGCTGACATCGGCCAGCGCGTCGCGCAGATCGCGCGCGCCGCGCAGGGTTGCGCGCACGTTGTACGGTTCAGCGGGGTTGTCGGCGCCTGTCTGAGTCAACTGGACGCCCGCGCTGAGCGTGTAGAGCGTCAGGCAGACGGCGGCGGCGATACCCGCGCCGGCCAGCGCCGCTTGCGCGTTGAGCGTTATTGTCGCCACGATGACGATGCCGCCGACCATCAGCGCAGCCAGCAGGGCAGTCAGCAGCCAGGTGATCTCGCCCTGGCCGGCGTAAAGCAGCGCGCCGATAAACCCGTACACGAGCATGATGGCAGAGATGCCGGCCACAGTGGTGATGGGAACCCATTGTCGGCGATCAGCCAGTTCGGCCAGGGCGCGCTCGATCGCGGCCGAGGCCAGCGCCGCGCAACCGATGATCGCTGGCGTGAATCCATCGACTGTGCGCGCCTGTGTAAGCAGCCACAGGCCGAAGCCTGCGCCAGCCCATGCCAGCCAGGGCGCCGCGCCGCGTAGAATGCCGGCCTCATTTGACGCCGGCGCTGGAAATGGATTGCGCTGCGCAGGCCGGCCGAGCGCAAGCACGGTCAGACCCGCGATTGCTCCAATCCAGATCAAGGGTTCGTTGAGCACGAAGCCGGCCATGCCACGCACCACAGGCAGCGGCCACATGCCGGCGGCCCCTTCAATCAACTGGCCGCCGGTCAATTCGGCAAACCATAGCGCGTAGCCGTTGAACATATCGCCCAGTCCGGGCAGGCGCAGGCCGAACCCTGTTGCCCCAATCACGCACGCGCCGGCAGCGATTAAGCTGGCGCGCGCATTCAGTCGCAGTCTGCTCAAGCGTCTGCTGACAGCCAAAGCCGCCGTGAGGGTCAGCGCCGGCGTCACCGCGTCTGCGCCACAGGCCAGCAGCAACCCGGCCAGCAGCCAGCCAGCTTCGGCGCGCATGTCGGTCATCCACACACACCACATGCCGAATGCCAGTGTCCAGGCGAACTGCGCGCCGTCTGACTGGCGCGCAACGAACCACAGGGTGGGGGAGAGAGCCAGCAATCCGCCAAACGCGAGCGCGCGCGCCGGCCTCATCTCGCGGCGCAATAAGGCCGGCGCCAGGCACAGCGCGACGCCGGCCAGCGCCGGCAGCCATCGGGCTGTGGCGTCTGTCGCGCCAAAGAGCGACATCCAGATGGCCTGCGCTGTGGTGAACAATGGGTTGGCGATTGACACAGAGCCAGAGGCGGCAACGAGTGGGCTGCTGTCGCCTGCCAGCGCCAGTGCCTGAAACGCCAACGCGGCTTCGGCGTCATTGAGCGGCGCGCCGCCCAGCGCCCAGGCGCGCGCGAACAGGGCCAGCGCGCCGATGCCCAGCCAGAGCAGGGTCTCGCGGGTCAGTGTCACGGTCTGCGTCGCGTTATCCTGATGCTGTGGCGCATCTGCGCGATGCAGCGATGTAGATGTAACGCGGGCTTCAGCCCGCACAACCTTCATCGCGTTATCCTGATGCTGCGGCGCATCTGCGCGATGCAGTGATGTAGATGTAACGCTGGCTTCAGCCCGCGCACCTGTCCGCGCATCATGGGTGTGTAATCGGGCGCTCTCGATCATGGTTGTGTGCCGGCCCGGCTGGGCGCGATCTGATAGATGATCGTGCCGCCCGACTGGAAGACCGGCTTGCCCAGTCGTTCAAATTTAGCCAGACCTTCGGCTGAATATCGGTTGCGTTCAGGCAGGCCAACGATAACATATCGCACGTTGAACTCCTCGATCACAGCGCGCGCGGCGCGCTCATCGACACTGTTGAAAAGCGTTTCGATCAACGGTTCGCGGCGCGCCGGCTCGTCGTAGTTGCCGCGCCACTGGTGCTGGTGTCCGCCCCAGCCGAGCAGGGTCGGCAGGCCGGTGAATGCGGAGATGCGGCCGTAGTAGGAATAGGCGGCGTAGCGATCGGCGGGCGCTTCGGCGATGACCGGCGCGCCGCTGACCGTCGCGTTCAGCCAGGCGATGGCGGCTGCGTCGTCGGGCCGGGTGGTGTTGAGGTGAGCGGCCCCGTCGAGGGTGGGCCGGCGCGAAAAGCCATCCGTGCGGCTTTGCGCGGCGAAGATGGGATACAACAGCCCGCCGGCGATCAACAGGCTGATGGTTGCGCCGGCCAGTTTGGGCCAGACTCCATGCGCGGTCAGCAGGCTGGTCAACGCGAACCCGCCGGCAATGGCCCACACCGTCCACGCCTGATAGTAGAACTTGAACACCGTGTTCATGCGCGTGCCGAACATGTCGCGCACAAAGACGAACTCGACTGCTGCTGTCAACAACGCTCCGCCCAATAGCAGCAGCAGCGCGAACAGATCGGGCTGGCCGGCGCGCGGCGCGTCGCTGTTTGTGGCCGGTCTGATCCACAGGCCGGTGAGGATGAGTGTGACACACAGCGCCGCGAAGGCCAGCAGCGCAATCGGAACCCAGGGGTCGCTCAGGCGCAGCGTCAGACGTTGCAGCGCGATGTCGCGGGTGACGCCGAACACGCTGCCGCCTTCCTGCATCACTTCCGTGAACATGGCGCGCAGTTGGGGCGAGACCAGCCCGATAGCGACGACGCCGGCCAGCCCGCCAACCAGCGCCAGCAGCGTCAGGCCGGCTGCCCGTCCGAGCAACGACATGACAGACAGGCGCGCCGCCCGGCTCACGCGATGGGTCATCAGCGCGACGAATGCAGCGCCGGTCGCCAGAAATGGCGCAAACATCAAAACGAACTGCGGCCAGCGCGTGCCGTTGAACAGGTTGATGCCGATGCCGGCGGCTTGCGAGGCAAACGTGCTGTAGAACGGCAGATATAACGCGTAGCCCAGCGCCAGGATCGCCCCGATAAACGCGAGGGCCGGCGCGATCGGCTCACGGCGCAACAGCCGGCCCAGCACCAATCCGCCGGCGACCAGCGCCCCGTACACCGGCAGGTCCCAGGTGTTCATAAACGCCAGCCCCCCGATCACAATCGCCGACAAGGCTACGTCGGGCGCGCGAGCAGGAGGGCGATAGAACAGGCTGAGCGCGAGCGCGATGGCAATCAACGCAAACGGCAGCCCCATTACGTGCGGGTGGTTATCGCCGAGCAGGAAGCTGAAGACGGGCGACTCGGTGATGACCTCCTGATCCCGGCCGTCCGGCGTGTAGTCGTGGACCACGCGCGACCAGTCCCACCACCAGTAGAAGCGCGTTGGCGCCAGGCCGTTGCACTCCACTTGTTGCGCAGCGATCTGGCGCACGTCCAGCCATTGCCAGAAACGATCCGGCCCAGCGCCTGCGCAACGAACCGACTCCATCAACCCGCCCATGTTGCCCATCACGGCCAGCATGACGGCGGTGAGCAGGCCGGCGATTGTCGAGTGCTGAGTGCTGTGTTGCGTATTGCGTGTTGCGTGTTGCGTGTTGCGTATTGCGTGTTGCGTATTGCGTATTCTGACTCTTGACTCCTGACTCCTGACCACTCGCCACCAGATTCCAGCCCAGGCTAAATGCGCCGGCCAGTGTCAGGGCGAAGAAGGAGGCGTTGCCCAGGTTGAACGCGATCGTGGGCGCGACTCCGCTGACGCGCGTGAGCATAGCCAGAATGACGTAGCCGAAGTAGTAGTAGCTGATGGGGAAGCCGGCCAGCCAGGCGTCGTTGGGCGGGAAGGCCGGGCTGCGCAGGATGGCGTTCAGCATCATGATCTCCATGAACTTCTCGCCGCCGGCTTCCACGATTTCGGGGTTGTAGGCGCGATAGACCGCCCAGACGAACAAGCCGGCGGCAAACAGCGCCTCGGTGATCAGCACAACACGGCGGGCCGGCCAGAGCAGCAACGGCGCGTGAGGACGATCCGTTTCACGTCGGCCATCCAGCCGCCACAGCGCAATGCCGGCGCCGAACAGGAGGGCGAGCGCCATCAGCACCGCGCCGCTGTTGTTGGCCGACAGGCCGGCGGTGATGATCCACCAGTAGGCGAATCCGCCCAGCAGCAACCCAAGCGCCTTGCTGATCCCATACCCGCGATCCGGCAACCCTTGCAGCCAGCGCGCGGCAATCAGCCACCCGCCCAGGCTGAAGACCTGCAACCACACGTACCACAGGAGAAGATCGAGCATCGGGAGTCAGTCGTCAGAATACGCAACACGCAATACGCAACACGCAATACGCAATACGCAACACGCAATACGCAACACGCAATACGCAATACGCTACACGGCACTCATCACTCAACCTTCAACGCTCAACCCTGAACACCGTCGTGCCCTCACTCCGATAGGCAATGGACAGGTAGCCGAGCCGGACCATCTGGTCGAACTTGTTGAAGCCGGCTTCGTTGTAGTACACGCGCTCCAGGTCGCCCAGGATGATGTATTTTGCGCTGTAGCGCCGGATCAGCGTCAGCGCCCGGCCAATGTCGGGCGTGTTGTAGAACTCGGTCAGGTCATCGTCGCGGTCGTACACAATGCGATCGCTCAGCGCGGCGCGCTGCTGGCGCTGGTGCCATTGCCAGCCGACGACCGCCGGCAGGCCGGTGTAGATCGAGAAGCGATTGCCCCAGCGGTACAGGTTGCCGCCCGTGGTGCCTTCGATGATGACCGGCGATCCCTTCACATGATCCTGCATCCAGCGAATGGCGTCGTAGTCGTAGCGCAGCGGGAACGTGCGCTCTCTGCCGCCGATGCCCTCGAACCGTTCGGCGTAGCGCATGTAGGCCATGCCATCCAGCCCCTGCGGCGCGGCGCGCGTGTAACGGTCGTGAATTTTGGCCGGGATGGCAAAGACAGGATAGGTCGCGGCGGTGAGCAGCGACACGGCCATGCCGGCGACAAAAACGCTTTTTAAGATGCTTAAAGCGAAGCCGCCCCGCGCCGGGCTGTTCTCTGTCTGATCCGCCGGCGGCGCAGTCATGCGCTCGATCTGCCACATGCAGGCCACCGGCGCGCTGACGCTGAGCAACAGCCACGCCTGGATGTAGAACTTGAACACGGTGTTCATGCGGCCGATGTCGCCGCGCAGGGTGAACAGCTCGACGAACACGGTCAGGGCGAAGGCGCCGGCGGTCATCAGCCAGAGCGCGCGGGTGGGGCCGGCTGCGCCCGGCATCATCGCCGCCAGCGCCGCCAGCGCCATCATCGGCACAGCAACCAGGGCAACCGGCGCGTTCTGGCTCGCCAATGCCAGGGTGAGCGCAGCCGTTACGCCGGCGACCCCCAGTCCCGCTGCGATCCATTTGGGGCGCGTTGTGTTTGGCGCCCCGCGCAACGTCGCCCAGGCGCCCCATGCAAAGTACACAATCAGCGGAATGAGGAAAACGCCGTAGATGGTGCGATAGACCGCCAGCGGCGTCGTCTCGGCCTGCCAGCGGTCGATCTGGTTGTAGGCCGAGCCGTAGTTTTCCAGATAGGGCGCGTAGAACGCGCGGGTGAGCGCGACGAAGACGATCATCGCCGGCAGCGCGGCCCGCGCGAGCGCCGCGATGTTGATCCGTCCGTCCCGCCGGTTTTCTTCTGCTGCGCCGATCGCTATCCCTCCCAGCGCCAGCAGCAGATAGACGGGATAATCCCACGAGTTGGTCGGCCACAACGCGCCCACTACCAGCGCGGCCATGCCGACGGTCAGCCAGCGCCGCGCCCCGCCGGCCAGCGCGAGCGCAAGCGCCACTGCCAGATACGCCAGCGGCATGGCGATCATGTGCGCGTGCAGATCGGCGTACAGGAACGTGAACTGCGGAAACTCGGCGATGGGCACGGCCTCGTGCAGGCGGGTCGGGTTCCAGTACGGCCAGTTGGGATAGATGGGCAGCGGCTGGCCCTGCGCCCATCGCAGGATGCCGGTGAAGGTGGCAACCAGCGCCGGCGCGCCTTCATCGATGCCCCCCAGTTTCTGCCAGGCCGGCACGATCACATCTGGCTGCCCCCAGTTGCCGATGCCCACCACGAACACGGCGGCCAACACGCCGGCAACAATAGCGCGTCGAGGCTGCGCGGGTGATTGCGCCGTTCCAGGCTGGCCGGCGCGCCATGCGTAGAACGACGCGCCGAGGCCGAACGCCCCGCAGGCAGTCAGACCGAACAACGTCGGCACGGCCAGGTTGTAAGCCACTGCGGGATCGATGCCCAGCGCCTTGATCGGCGCGCCGATCAGCACAAAGCCGAAGTAGTAATAGTTGATGTAGCCGCCGGCAAACCAGGGGTCATACGGCGGGAAGTAGCTCGACTTCAGCACGGCGTTCAGATAGGCGAAGTCCATCGGTTTCTCGCCGCCCATGTAGGGATGCCACAGGTCAGGGTTGCCGGCGCGCACCAGCAGCCACGCGCCAAAGCCGATCAGGAACACCATCTCCGTTGCAATCAGGATGCCGGCGCGCGCTTTGAGCAGCGCAGCTATCTCGCGCCGGTGGCGCCACCAGGCGAACAGGCCGGCCACTCCCAGCGCGGCCACGATCGCCCAAATCTGTGCTGGCGTGAACATGGTGATCTTTGCGCTGCCCAGCCACCACGCCGCAAATGCAACCAGCAGAAGGCCGAGGACCTTGGCAAATGCGTAACCCCCATCCAGCAATTTTGGATTTTGGATTTTGGATTTTGGATTCGGTATGGCGGATTGCGAGTTCTGCGTTCTGGATTCTCGATCCCGCACGGCGGCGAAGAGCAGCGGAAAGGCGGCCAGCCCCAGCGCTTCGATCAGAGCCAGCCAGGCCAGCACGGCCAGCGCCGGCGACTGATTGAGCGGCGACTCGCGCGGGAACAGCTCGCGCCATGTGCCGCCGGCCTGTTGCGCTGCGCGCGCCGTGTCATCGAGCAACATGCCGCGCGGCGTGTTCACTGCCTGCAGGGGCGTTTGGCGGAGCACGCGTGTCAGGTCGAATTTGCCCAGCGCCTGTTCGGCCAGCCCGCGCGAGTAAGCCGGCGTCTTGCGAAAGATCAGCACGCGCGGATGGTCGTACACCGAGAAGGCTTCCTCGGCGGTCGGGTAGGGCATCCACACATCTGCCGGCGTGCCCTGTGTGTTCGGGCTGCGGCGCAGCGGCTGCGGCATTTCCTGATCGTTGAACAGCAGCGGGCCGATGCGCGGGAACGAGTGAAAATCGGCGGCCAGCTCGAACCCCAGCTCGCCATTGAACAGCGCGCGGTAGTACTCGGTCGTCATCGGGAAGCGCCAGGGCAAGCGTGGGATCGAGCCGTACAGCCGGTTGCTCGACAGCACCAGATAGTCGGCTTCGTCGAGCCAGTTCAGAACCTGCGGCAGTTTCTCCGGCGCGTCTTCGGCGTAATTCTGGATCTGGCCGTCGCTGCTGGACGACAGTCCGACGTAGTACATGCCGTAGGCGTCTTTGCCCGGCAGGTTGCGCGGCACGGCATCATCCCAGTGCTCGTTGGCGACCACGCTGGTGCTGGCGATCAGATCGTCGCCGGCGATGTGCTCGAACGCGATGAGGTACACGCGCCCGCGCGCAATGTCGCCGAAGCGGATGCTCGGATTGTCTGCGCTGACCACCGTGCGCGCCATGGCGATCTCCTGGCCGGTGGCCGGGTCGATCAGCGTCGCCCGCAGATCGCCGATGCCCTGCAGTTTGTTGAGCGTTATTCTTAAAACGCCGGCCTCGCCGGGCGCGGCAGTGTCTGCGCCTTGCGGCGTCTCGGCGCGCAGCAGCACGGTCTGCGTCTGGCCGGGGGTCAGGGTGAACGCGCGCAGGGGAAATTGATGCCGCGCGATCACGTCGCCGTTGCCATCCAGCCATTCGGCGGTTAGCGCCGTAGGGATGTTTTCATAGGCCCAGTAGGTCGCAGCCAGGCGCGACACCGGCTGGCGGTAAATGGTGGTGAAGGCCAGCGCCCACACCAGCGCGCCGGCCATGACAATACCGATCAGCCACGCCGGGCGCAGCAGGCTGGACAGCCTGCGCCGGGCGTTATCCCTGCTGCGCCAGAGCGATACCAGCCAGGCCGCAGCCAGCAGGCACAACACCGGGTAGACCGGCAGCAGGTAGCGCATCGACTTGGTCCACTGCGTGCTCTGGTACAGGAAGTACACGCTGCCCCAAAGCACCGGAATCAGATAAGCCCACCAGCGCCGGCCGCGCCATAGTTGCCGCAGGCCGGCCAGCAGGCCGACGCAAGCGGCCAGGCCGAGCGGGATGCCCATGCCCCAAAACACCAGATTGACAAGCGGGAACACGATGGGGGTGCGATTGGCCCACTGATGGCCGAAAGGCACATCGATCGTGCCGTTGACGAATCCCTGCGCCAGCGCCAGTTTTTGAATCCAGCGCCCGGAAGGCGCGACCAGCGCGCGCACAGGTTCGGGCAGATTGGCGGCCAGCGCGCAGGCGCGATTGAGCATGTCGCCGGACTGGCCGGCGCACTGGGCAAGGGTCAGCTCAAACTCGGGCTGGCTGACGCCGACGAAGGCGTAGGGCTGGGCCACGCGAAAGGCGGCAAAGGCGCCCACGCCGGCCAGAACCAGCGCGGCAAATGCCCGCCAGATTGGGGCAGCGCCGCGCGTCCTGTCGCGCGCCAGCGCGACAACGCCGCTGAGCGCAATCAACGGAATCAACGGCCAGGCGCTGATCTTGCTGGCCAGCGCGCAGCCGGCCATGATGCCGGCCAGCAGGCCATCGACGGGCAGCCCCAGACGATTGACGATTGGCGATTGATGATTGACGATTGATGATTGCCGCGTGACCATGCGCGCGCAGAAGTGCAGGGTGAGTGTGGTGAACAGCACAGCCATGCTGTCCACGGTGTAGAAGTGCGCCGACTGAATTTGCAGCACGGCGAACCCGCTCAGCGCCGTTGCCAGCAGCCCCACGCGCCAGCCAAACAGCCGCCGGCCTGTCAGGAAAAGCGTCACCAGCGTCAACATATCCGCCAGGGCGGAGATGGCCCGCCCGATTAACGTGGTGCGGGTGAAGCCGGTGAAGGTCCCGCGCCGGCAATCCATCGCCTCGTCCCCGACCAGCAGTTGGGCGATCAGGCGCGGGGCGGCGGCAATGCCGGATGGACTGGCCGGCTGCGCTTGCGCGTTGCCGTCTGCGCAGCCACTATCCAGCCATTCGGCGGCAAAACGGCCCGCGAACAGCGGCAGCGTGCCGTACACGTAGTCGCGCCCCCAACTGGTATTGAACGGGTTGAGCGGCGAGGCGCCGGAGTCGAAATACTCGGCCAGCGTCTGGGGCGCGCGGACGGTGCTGGCAAGCACGCCCACATAGCGTTCGTCCGGGTGGAGCAGTTGGTCTTCGTCCCAGTTCAGGCCGGTGAAGCGCAGCCAGCCGGCGATGACAACGATGACGATCAACAAGGCCGCTCGCAATGCAGGCCGCAGGCGCGCGCGCCGCGCCTTGCCGCTATGAGCGCGGCTTGCGCTGTTCCCGGCTTGATTGAGCGGAGCTACGTCAGACATGAGCGCATGGGTGATCCTGCGTGTTCAGAATTGGTTGCGTGAATGGCGACACCATGTGTTGGCTCGATCATCAGATACCGAGACGCAGCAATCTGGCGGATTCTAACCCAGACAAATGTCCGGGTTGCTTGATGATGGGGTGCATTTCCCAGCAGGGGCAAATTCCCCGGCAGAGAGTGTTGCGCGCAGTGGGTATGCCTGTAGGGCAAGCCGCCGGGCTTGCCCTGCTTCGCAGGCCAATTGGCACACAGGAAATGCGCCAGCAGGCCGAATGGGGCGCATTTCCCGGCAGGGGGCAATCCGCCGATGTGCGCGGTGGATAAATCCGCGCGCAACCTGCCCCCACACAGAAATACACCCTGCTTGATGGGTGCGTTTCCCTACAGGGGGTAATTTGATTGAACCCCGGTTTACTATAATCCCCTGCGAGGAGACGGAGTTAACGATGACAGGCAAATCTTCCGCTATGGTCATGGTGGCGCGCTGCGGCGCCCTGGTGTTGCCGAATGAGACCCGCCGTGAAGTGAGTGTGATCGCGCAAGACGGCGTCGTGCGCGAGATCGCGGATCGTGCCGATGCGCCCGATGGCGCGCTGGTGATCGACGCCCGCGAGCGCATTGTCGCTCCCGGCTTTGTGGACATTCACGTGCATGGGGCAATGGGCGCAGACACGATGGATGCAACGCCGGAGACGCTGGAGACGATGTCGGCGTTCTTTGCCCGGCATGGCGTGACCAGCTTTCTGCCTACGACCATCACCGCCGCGCGCGAAGACATTGACCGCGCGCTGGACGCGGTGGCAGACATGATGGCGCGCGGGGTCAGCGGCGCGCAGATTCTCGGCGCGCATATCGAAGGGCCGTATCTCAACGTGAAACAGTGCGGGGCGCAGTTCCCCGGCCATATTCGCCCGGCCCATCCCGCCGAATACTGCGACTGGTTTGCGCGGGGTAATGTGCGGCTGGTCACGGTTGCGCCGGAGATCGCCGGCAATCTGCGCATGATCGAGGATGCCCGGCGCGAGCGCATCGCGCTGGCGATCGGGCACAGCGACGCCGACTACGAGATGTGTATGCGCGCCGTGGCCTGCGGGGCGAACCAGGCCACGCACACGTTTAATGGAATGCGCGGCCTGCATCACCGCGAACCGGGCGTGGCCGGCGCCGTCCTTTCCAGCGATGATCTGGTGGCCCAACTCATCGCGGACAACATCCATGTGCACCCGGCGGTGATGAAGATCGTCGCGCGCGCCAAATCGCCGCAGCGCGTGGCGGTGATCACCGACGCCATGCGCGCCACCGGCCTCGGCGACGGCGAATACGACCTGGGCGGCCAGACCGTGTATGTGCGCGGCGGCGAAGCGCGGCTGGCAAACGGCAGTCTGGCCGGCTCCACGCTGACGATGGATGTTGCCTTCCGCAACATCATCGCGGCCACCGGTTGCTCGCTCAACGACGCGGTGGCGATGTGCGCGACGACGCCGGCGCGGTCGATCTTTGTGGAGGATCGCAAGGGCGCGCTGGCGCCGGGCCAGGACGCCGACATGGTGATTCTGGATTCGGCGCTGAACGTGCGGCAAACGATCGTGGGAGGCCGGGTGGTGTTCGATGCGCAGGATAACTGATCGTTGATCGATGGCGCGCGATGGTATGATTGTCGCGCGCAGAGCCGGGCCTGTAGCTCAACGGCAGAGCAGCGCCCTCATAAGGCGTGGGTTGCTGGTTCGAATCCAGCCGGGCCCATGTGTTCGCTTTCGTCGCTGTCTTCCTCATCTGCTTCGGCCTCGTTCAGTGGGTTGCCGCGTTTGGTGAGATTCGCGGCCTGTCGGCGGTTGGCTTCCTGTATCGCGCCGGCGTCGCGCTTGGCTTCGTGACCTTTGTCAGCGGCGTCTACCTCGCGCTGGCGGAGCCGTTCCCCCTGTTGTTGCTCTGGCTGTTGCCCGCATTTGCTCTGGCAGTGGGGCTTTCGCTGCTGGCCGGCATTCTCACCTCCTGGACGACGAACCCGACGCGCGCGCTGATGCTCCCGCGCCCGCAGGACGGCTACGCCGCTGCTGATGTATTCGTTCCAGTGCCGGAGATCGGGCCGGCCATTCAGATGCCCGCTTCCTACTTCGCGCCGGCTGATGGCCTGGTTCGCGGCGGTGTGTTGTTTGTGTGCGGCGCCAGCGATGGCCGGCTGTCATTCAAGTGGCGGCTCATCCGCGAGCTGCTGGCGGCCGGCCTGGCCGTGTTGACCATCGATCCGCCGGGGCACGGCGACTTTCGCGCCGCGCCGATGACCAGATCGAATGCCCTGAAGTCCGGTCGCGCGGCCCTGGCGTGGCTGCGCGCGCAGCCAGGCATCTCCCGTGTCGCTGTCTGCGGCATGAGCCTGGGCGGGTGTCAGGCCATCAATCTGGCTGCGGACGATCCGCAGGTCGGCGCTGTGGCGTTGCTCTGCGCGCCGGTTCGTCTCGATGTGGTGACGCGCCGCACCTACATCCGTGAAATTGCGGCGCTGTTGCTGCCGCGCAATCTGGCGCTCTTGCGCGAAGGCTCGGCCGTGACATTGCTGCGCGAGTGGCTCAGCCTCAAGCCGGCCTGGTTTGGCGTCAACCTCTATTGCCTCATCGAAGAACTGGATGTGCTGGCTGCCGCGCGACGGTTGGGGAGACGCCCCCTGCTCATTGTTCACGGCACGGCCGATGCAGCGGTGCCGGTCTCGAACGCGCGCCGGATCGCCGAGGCAGCCGGCGGCTCGGCCACGGTGCTCCTCGCGCCGCAGGCCACGCATGTCAGCCTGGTGCTTTTCCCACAGGAGATGCGCCGGCTGGCTGAATGGCTGGCGCGGCACGTGTGATCGAGCCAGCCGGCGATGCGCTGCGTGTTGGTGTGTTGGTGTTCAGGCTTGAATCGGCGTCCAGCCCCGGCGCGGGTAGGCAATGAAGCGCGCATTGTCGAACATGGCGCGCCGGCGCGCGAAGGTCTCGAAGTCGGCGACCTGTTCAGGGCGCAGCCTGCTCTGCACCACAAAATCCGCTTCGGGCGGATAACACGCCATCTGGTACTGCACCAGTTCCGAATCGTGATTGGCGATCTCTTCGGCCGGCCACAGGCCGGCGTTGTTGGGCGCGTCGGCGCCCTGGTAGCGCAGATCGATGCTCCAGCGGATGTGATCGGAATTGTTCTCGGTCGAGCAGTGCGGGGTCAGGTTCGTCATCAGCACGGCGCCGCCCAGCGGGCACTCGGCCACCACAGCCTGGCGCGGGTTGCCGGGCAGGTCGTTGTCGTCGATGACGAGGAAGCCGGCGTTGCCGCCGGTGTGATGCGTCACGACGCCCTGCCGGTGCGCGCGGGGCAGGATTTGCATGCAGCCGTTTTCAATGGTGGCGTTCACCAGCGGAATCCAGACGGTGAGGATCAGATGCTTGTCGCACACCTCGGCAAAGTAGCCGGAGTCCTGATGCCACGGCACGACGCCGCGATTGATCCTGGGCAGCTTGGGCCGGATGCGATAGACCGACGAGCCGATGATCTCCGGGCCGACCAGAGATTCCACCACTGCCAGCAGCCTGGGGTGGGTGATGACGCGGAACATCTCGATGCCCTTGTGCCCGCCGCCGGCGCGCCCTTCCAGCGCCTGAATGATCGCCAGGCCGTTTTCCGGGGCGTCCTCGTAGATCAGCGCCAGCCGGGTCTCGAACGGCGCGTCTTCGTGCAGGCGGGTAAGTTTGCCTTCCTCATGCAGCCGGCGCGCTTCGTGGTCGATGATGCTTTCCATCTCGCGGCGCAATGGCTCAAGGTCCTGCGGGTCGAAGATGCGCGGAACGATCAAATACCCCTCTCGCTCGAAAAACGTTACCTGCTCCTGAGTCAGACTGCCCATCCTGAACAACCTCCGTTTAATAACATGCGATCTCATCGCGCGATTGCGTTGTGCGGTGATGCCCAAACGCGGCGCATTATGCGGCGCATTATTATGCGGCGCATTATAACGAGCACGGACTGGCCCGGCTATGAAAAGATGAGCCGGATGGCAGCGATGCCGGCCAGGCTGAGCGCCAGAAAGTCGAACAGGCGTTGCGGGATGTGCGGCAGCAGCCACTTGCCCAGAAACGCGCCGGCGATGATGACCGGCAGCATGGCCAGATTCAGCATCATCGTATCCGGGGTGACGAGCGGGCTTTGCGGGTTCAACGCGGTCAGCAGCATGTAGATCGGCAGCTTGGTCAGGTTAAAGATGAAGAAGTACCAGGCGCTCGATCCCATGAACTGCTGTTTGGGCAACTCGAGCGCGTTGAAGTAAATTGCCATGATCGGCCCGGCGGCGTTGGAAATGGTTGTGGTGAAGCCGGCGGCGCTGCCGGTGATCGCCACGCCGGCCGGCGAATGAGGCGTGAGCTGGTCGCCCCATTTGCGGCGGGCCAGGTTCATCGCCAGCATCACCAGCACCAGCATGCCGATGATGGGGTTCAGGCCGGCCTTCGACGCCGCGTTTTGCCCCATGACGAAGAGCATGACGGCGCCGAGGATGATGCCGGTCAGCACCCACGGGATCAGCTTCCCCAGCGTGTCCCAGCGCGCGTGCTGGCGATACCACAGCACGGCGAACACATCGCCCATGATAAGCATGGGCAGTGTGATGCCAACCGAGTTCCACCCGCCAAACGCCGTAGCCATGAGCGGGACAATGAGGATGCCGAGGCCGGGCACGCCGGTTTTGGTGAAGCCGATCAACAGCGCGCCGAGCGCGCCCAGAATCCATTGTTCGGGGGAGAGGTTCATGGGAGTGTTGAGTGCTGAGTCGTGAGTGGTGAGTGCTATGAAGTAAGCAAGTTGTCGCGGGTAGCGAGGATCCAGTCGGCGGACTTGGGGAAGTCGTCGTAGTCGTTGAGGCCGGCCAGCCGGGCGTCATCACGGGCAACGCCGAGCGATTGCAGCAGCGCGTAGTCCTGCAGCGACTCGGCGAACACTTCCCAGCGCAGCGAGTCGATGGGGCCATCGGGGCCGGGGTAGACCACGAAGGTGTCGCCGTAAGCCCAGCCCGGCCAGGCTGCGCCGGCCTGCTCGGTGAACGGGTCGATGAGTTCCCGGCTTTGTGATTTGTGCCAGTAGTTGTAGCCCCAGTGCAGGAAGCCGCGCGCGCCGAGCTTGTAGAACAGCCAGCCGTTCATGCGCATCTTCGGCAGCGGCGTGTCCATCAGCCGCTGGACGTAGCGGCCGCGCGGGCCGCAGCAGTAGTACACCCACGCCGGGATGTCGGCGGCCTGATAGTCCCGCGCTGACGCAATGCTGGGGATGGGCGTGTCGGTCAATCCCTCGCGCCCGTACTCGATGTGGCTCAGCGCGTCGGACACTTTCATCCACGGGGCCAGCTCGGCCAGCATCCGGCGCGCCGCGCGATAGTTGTCCAGATGCTCCGCGCCCGGTTCGTCGGACACATGGAAGAACGACACATCAAGCAGATTCTCGGCGGTCAGGAACACGTGGAACTGCGGCAGGAATTGCGACAGGAAGTTGCGATACTTGTCGGATGTCGCGCCGGTGTCAGCCGGCCACAACAGCGAGTCCGGGTTGCGGCTGTTGCGATAGACGCGGATGGCGCGCTGCGCGCCCCATTGTGTGAACAGATGCGTCCACTCAAAATAGCGCGCGCCGCACGCGCGCGCCAGCCTGACCCAGCGCCGCACGTTGCTGAAGTCAAAATAGTAGCTGCCCGGCGCCGGCTCGGTGATATTGAGTAATTGCGTCGGGCGCTTCACGCCATCGGTGGGTGGGGTGAAGATCGGCACATACTGGCAATCCGTTCCATGCTCGACCAGATTCTGCATGTACGGTTTCACCACATCCCAGAACTTCTCCTCGAACGGCTCCAGCTTGTGCCAGTCACAGAGCGCGTCGGCGTAGAACCAGTGCGTGACGGGGAAGTGCTGGCGCGGTGAGACAGTCGCCGGCCGCACATCGATGGTTGCGGTTAGCGTCTCGGTCTGTTGCGCGCCGAGAGTGAATGTGACGCGCACGTCGCGCGGCCCCGGCGCGATGTCGGCCGGCACGTTGACCGTGATCCAAAAAGCGTGTGTCTCGAATGGGCCAGGCTGGACGTGTTGATCGGGGTAGAGCGGGTCGGGAGCGAAGCCGGGCACATGGCCGACGCCGTCCAGTTCATCGGCCGGCGTGTCGGTGTTGAGATGGGCGACCGGCACATAGCCCACTCGCCGCGCATGCGCGCCGAGATCGTCCGGCCCTTCGACCGCGATGCGGGCGTCGAGCGCGCCGGCGCTGAGATTGCGGACACACGCCTGGAAGGAGATCCGCTCGTTCCGCGCGGCGATCAGGGTGAGATGGCGCGTGTCCGACGCCGGCGTGCCGGGGTAAAAGCGTCGCAGCGCGTGGCTGAGCCAAACGGCATAGTCGGCCATGATCGTGTTTCCTGTCCTCCGGGATATGGGCGTAGTGTAGTGCGGGTTTGGTGGAGGGGGCGGGGGAAAGCGGGCCGTGGGCGAGCGAGGGGGCGGGATATACTGAGCGACAGAGAAGCGCGATGGAGTCAAGTGAAAACAGGAAGGTCAGTCGATGAGAACGATGCGATCGCGGACTGCGTCCGCTGTGACGATCCTATTTGCCACGTGGCTTGGCTTGCTTGCCACACTGTCGTTGCCGCGCGCCGGCCTGGCGCAAGTGGATGGCGGTATTGGCCGGCATGCGCTGGTGCTGACGGCCGAGGGGCCGCTCACGCCGGCGATGGCCAACTACATCCAGCGCGGCATCGACACAGCGGCGTTGCAGGGCAGCGAGGTTATCGTTCTGCAATTGAACACGCCGGGCGGCGCGATAGATTTGATGGACAAGATCATCAACTCTATTCTGGAGAGCCGCGTCCCGGTGATCGTCTATGTCGCCCCGCGCGGCGCGGTGGCCGGCAGCGCCGGCACGCTCATCACTCTGGCCGGCCATGCCAATGCGATGGCGCCGCAGACGGCCATTGGCGCGGCCAGCCCGGTCGGCAGCGAAGGCCAGGATATCGGCGAGACGATGGAGGCCAAGGTCAAAAATGTGTTGAAGGCGCAGGCGCGCACGTTGGCTGCCGATCGCGGTCCGGATGCTGTTGCGCTCGCCGAAGCCACCATCGAAGAGGCCAGGGCGGCGACAGCCGAGGAAGCCAAAGCAGCCGGCTTGATCGACATCATCGCCGGTGATGTGTCTGATCTGTTGGGTCAGTTGGACGGGCGCACGGTCAAAGTGCAGGAGCGCGCAGTGGTGCTCCGCACCGGCGATCTGGTTGTGTTGCCGCTCGACATGAGCTTCGTCGAGACGCTGTTGAACCTGCTGACCAATCCCAACATCATTTTCCTGTTGTTGTTCATTGGCGTGCAGGCCGTGCTGGCCGAGTTGTCCAGCCCCGGTATCGGCTTCCCCGGACTGGTGGGCGTCATCTGCCTGGCGCTGGCGTTCTATGGTCTGGGCGTGTTGCCGGTCAACTGGTTCGGGCTGATCTTTATCGGCCTGGCAGTGATTTTGTTTCTGGTTGATCTACAGAGCGGGCTTGGATTTCTTAGCGTGGGCGCGGTGATCTCGCTGGTCATCGGCGCGCTGGTGTTGTTCAACTCGCCCGGCTCGCTGCCTTACTTTCAGGTGTCCGTGCCGTTTGTGCTCGGTGTGTCGGTTGTGGTTGGCTCCGGTTTCCTGGCGCTGGTGTTCCTGATTCTGCGGGCGCGGCGCCGGCCGGTGGGTGTGGCGCCGGTGGTCTCGCTGGTGGGGCAGGTGGCCGAGGTGCGCCAGGCGCTCAATCCGCGCGGCACGGTGCAACTGGCCGGCGAGTTGTGGACGGCCGAGAGCGAGAGCGGGCCGGTGGCAGCCGGCCGGCATGTGCGCGTGGTCAGTGTGGACGGCCTCAAGCTCAAAGTACGCCCCGAAGAGGATCAGGCAGCGTCGTGAACGCCGGCCCGAAGCGGCGCGCGATACAACATACAACACATCAATCGTCGGAAGGGAATCATGCGCATTCAATCTATCGAAGCTATCCCACTCGTGCGCGCGCTCGAGGACGTTTTCCAGGGCGGCACGTACAAGATCACCAGCCGCAACACGATCGTGACCCGTGTGGTTCTTGACAATGGCATTGTTGGCGAGACATTCGGGGGGGATGAAGACCAGTATCAGTTTGAGGTGTGCCGCGTTGTCAACGATATCTACCGGCCTTTGCTGGTGGGTGAAGATGTGCGCGATGTGGAGAGAAACTGGGAGCGCATGTGGCTGACCCGTATCGATCTCAACAATCGCGGCATACACACGCTCGATCTGGCCAGGCATTGTGTCGAGACGCAGGCCATTGCGGCGGTGGACAACGCCTGCTGGGACGCGCTGGGCAAGGCGCTGAACCAGCCGGTGTATAAGCTGCTGGGCGGCTACCGCGAGCGCGTGCCGGTGCTGGCGATCGGCGGCTATGTCATGCAGGGCAGGACGCTGGCCGATCTGGAGCGCGAAGTCGAGCACTACAAGGAACATGGCATCTTCGGCATGAAGCTGAAGGTGGGCCATCTGTCTGTGGAAGAGGATATTGAGCGGGCGCACGTGGCGCGCAGGGCCGGCGGGCCGCGCTTTCATCTTTGCGTGGACGCCAATCAAGCCTGGACGATTGCCGAGGCGATGCAGTTCGCGCGCGCCGTGCGTGATCTGAATCTGGCCTGGCTGGAGGAGCCGGTGCGCTGGCATGACCAGATCGAGGGCAATGCCCGCGTGCGAACGCTGGGCATTCCGGTCAACGCCGGCCAGGGCGAAATCTCGCGCCACGGCTGCCGCGACCTGATCGTGCGCGGGGCGGTGGACATTCTGAACGTCGATGTGACCATCGCCGCCGGCGTCACCGAGTGGCGGCGCATTGCCGGCATGGCGCACACTTTCGGCGTCAGCATGGCCCATCACGAGGAACCGCAAATCGCGCTGCATCTGCTGGCGGCTGTGCCCAACGGCCTGCATGTGGAAATTTTCCCCAGCTATCAGCGCGACCCGATGTGGTACGACTTGCCTGTTCAGCAGCCGGCCATCCGGGATGGCTTCATGTATGTGCCGGATGGGCCGGGCTTCGGTATGCCGCTGCGCCAGGACACTATCGAGAAGTGGCGCGCGCAATAGTCACTTCCAGGCGCGCTGGCGCAGCGCGCGCGGCGACATCTGATAGCGTTGCCTGACCATGCGCGAGAAGTGAAAGGGGTTGCGGAAGCCGGTGCGCCGGGCAACCTCGGCGATGGGCAGGCCGGTCTCGCGCAGCAGTTCCACACCGCGATCCAGCCGCAGTTGCCACCAGTAACGCGCCGGCGTCGTGCCCAGGTGTTGCCGGAAGAGTCGTATCAGGTGCGGCGGCGTGATGTAAGCCGCCCGGGCCACCGCCCGCAGAGTGAGCGACTCGGCGAGGTGTTCGTTGATGAACAACTGCGCCGCGCGCAAGGCTTCGGGCTGAGCCTCTTTGAGATGGGCGGCTTCGGCGTCGAAAGCGTACTGATACAGGACGGTCAGCCCCAGGTGCCGGAGGATGCCGGCGACGGCAGCAATCTCACTGGCCGGCGCATTCAACCCCATTTCAATCAACGCGCGCAGCCGTCCGCTTGCCATCTGACAGGCCGGCAGTTCCGCAAGCTGATGTTTCAGGTCGTCCGGCGTCACACTCGGATGCACGGCGCACCAGGTGTGATGCGTCTCCGCGTCCGGCGTGAAACGAAAGTGCTCGCGCCGGCCGGGAAGCATCAGGGCGGCGTGGTGTGGCGGCACGCGCAGATAGCCCCCATCGATCTCAATGCCGGCTTCGCCCTGTTCCATTACCACAATCTGAAAGTCGTTCTGCATACGCGGCCCGCACGCGCCGCCGGGTTGGTACTGCACCTCCCCAAAGAACACGCCGTTCGCAGCGGCGCGCCGAATGGTTCTGGACAGGTTTTGAATTGCGGTCTCCATGATCCTCGGTGGCCCGATGATAATCACAGATAGTTTTCCGCGCGCGTCGGCTATGGCGGGCCGGCCCGGCGCGTGGTATCACACGCGATGCGCTATTTGTGAAGGATTGCGCTGTCTTGTGGAGGAATACAAATGGGAACTGCAACTGCGACGACGCTGACGAATGGACAAGCGAAGGAAGGCCGGATCGACACGACGCATCGCATCGATGCGCCGAAGATGCTTGATGAAACGCAGGTGCGCTTTTTTGTCGAGCAGGGGTATCTTGTGCTGCCCGACCTTGTGACCCCGGATGAACTGGACGAATTGAAGCGCGACACGGCTTTCATCGCGCGCGGCGGCTATCCAAACGAGACGCTCAAACCGCTGCCGGCCAGCATGTCCGACGCCGAAGTGTTGCGCAACATCCTGTGCATCCACCAGCCGCATTACATCAGCCCGGTCATGCTGAAGTACGTCAAGCACCCGAAGATTTGCGGCGTGCTCAGCCAGATTACGGCTGCCCATCTGCCGTACTGGGATGGCAGCGTCAAGTGCATGCAATCCATGCTGTTCGTCAAGCCGCCTCAGTTTCAGGGCCAGGCGTGGCATCAGGACGAGATTTACATTCCCACCCGCGACCGTTCGTTGATCGGCGCGTGGATCGCCATCGACGACGCCACTGTGGAGAATGGTTGTCTGTTTGTCATTCCCGGCTCGCACCGCACCGGCTATCTGTTCCCGCAACGCCCGCACAACAACCCCGACGAGTTCGACTTTGCGCCAGAGAGCTACGGCTTCGATGAATCGCAGGAAATCCCGGTGGAGGTCAAAGCCGGCGCGGTCGTGTTTTTCAACGGCTATCTGCTGCATCGCTCGCGCAGGAACCGCAGCCAGGGCTATCGGCGCGTGCTGGTCAATCACTACATGAATGCTTGGTCGCTGTTGCCGTGGAGTCTGAAGGAAGGCGAGCGGCCCGCGAATGCCGATGTGCGCAGGATCGTGCCGGTGGCCGGCGTTGACCCGTATAGCTGGAAGGGATACGAGCCGGTGACGCAGGATGTGTGGCTGCGCACCTGCAAGGCCAACACAGACGGCAGCGCGTTTGATGAAGACGAGAAGCCGGCCGACGATTAGGGCCCCGGTGTTTGGCGCGCTTGTGTGATGGGCTGGCTGCCTTGCTGCCTGCGCACTGCGAGGTTGCGCCGCGCGGCACTTCGGCAGGTTGCGCGTGGTTGTTTACAGGCACGCGCGGCAGTGAGCGCCGAAAATCCGTATTTATGGTACAATGACTGTTCGGTCGCGATGTTGACTTTAGCCGTCGATCCTGTATAATTTGACCACAATCAAGAGACCTGATTTCCAGTGCTTATGGTGCTTAAGCGCGGGCGATAGCTATCGCACGCGCTATCGTTTGTTTTCCAACAAGGAGTGTGCGCATTAATGGAACTGCGGGATTTTAAGGCTCTCCGAATCAGTCTGGCGTCTCCCGAACAGATTCGCTCCTGGTCCTATGGTGAAGTCACCAAACCTGAGACCATCAACTACCGGCGCCTGCGCGCCGAGAAGGATGGTCTGTTCGACGAGGCCATTTTCGGCCCGACGAAGGATTACCAGTGCTACTGCGGCAAGTACAAGAACATCCGATACAAGGGCATCATTTGCGACAAATGCGGCGTTGAAGTGACGAAGGCTGCGGTGCGTCGTGAGCGCATGGGGCACATCAATCTGGCTGCGCCGGTGGCCCATGTGTGGTATACCCGGCGCGTTCCCAGTTTCCTCGGCACACTGCTCGACATCAGCCGGCGCAACCTCGATCGCGTGTTGTACTTTGCCCAGTACATCGTGACTTACGTGGACGAGGATGCGCGCCAGAAGGCTTTGCGCCGGCTGCAGGAAGACTACGACAAGCGCATCGCCGAGCTGGAAGCCAAAACCAAAGCCCAGGAAGACAGCGCCAGCGGCAAGCTGCTCAAGCAACTCGTCAAGCTGCAACAGACGCTTGATGCGACGATTCAGAAATACGACGAAGAGCTGTCGTCCGCGACCGAGCCAATCATGAAGGCCGCTCAGCGCCTGCAAAAAGAGATCGACACCAAGCAGGGCCGCACGATTCGCGTGCCAATCGTCTATGAGCCGACCAACACCACAATTGCGTCTGAGGGCGACACGGTGGGCCGCGAGCACATCACCATGCTCAACCGTGTGGTGAAAGAGCAGCTCAACGCGATTGAGTCGAAGATCACCGAGGAGAAGGATCGCCAGGTCGGCAAGATTCAGGGCGAGATCGAAATCCTTCAGGGCAGGGTGGACAACGAGACGCGCGTGATTGCCGAGCGCCTGTCGCAGGAGATGGAGACGCTGACGGCCCGCTACGCGCAGGACCGCGAAGATTTGCAGTCGCTGGCAGTGTCTCAGTTTCTGGCCGAGTCGCGCATGCGCGAGCTGAAGCAGAAGTTTGGCCAGGTGTTCAAGGCGGACATGGGCGCCGAGGCGTTTTACGAGATTCTGCGCCGCATCGACCTCGATCAGTTGGCGAAGGAGTTGTGGCGCGAAGTGCGCCATAGCCTGAGCAAGGTCAAGAAGAAGAAGGCGATCAAGCGTCTGCGCATCGTGGAGGCGCTGCGCAAGAGCGGCAACCGGCCCGAATGGATGATTTTGACGGTACTGCCGGTCATTCCGCCCGAGCTTCGCCCCATGGTGCAGCTCGATGGCGGCCGCTTTGCCACGTCTGACTTGAACGATCTGTACCGGCGCGTGATCAATCGCAACAACCGGCTCAAGCGGCTGCTGGAACTGGGCGCGCCGGATGTGATCGTGCGCAACGAAAAGCGCATGTTGCAGGAGGCGGTCGATTCGCTGATCGACAATTCGCAGCGCGGCAAGGCGCTCAGCCGGCGCGGCCGGCGCGAGTTGAAATCGTTGAGCGACATGCTCAAAGGCAAGAAGGGCCGCTTCCGCCGCAACCTGCTGGGCAAGCGCGTGGACTACTCCGGCCGCTCGGTGATCGTGGTCGGCCCGAACCTCAAACTGCACCAGTGCGGTCTGCCCAAGACAATGGCGCTGGAACTGTTCAAGCCCTTTGTCATTCAAAAGCTGGTCGAACTGAACTACGCCTCGAATGTGAAAGGCGCCAAGCGTGTCATCGAACGCGAGCGGCCTGAAGTGTTCGAGGTGCTGGAGGATGTCATCAAGACGCGCCCGGTGCTGCTCAACCGCGCGCCGACGCTGCACCGGCTTGGCATTCAGGCGTTCGAGCCGCTGCTCGTGGAGGGCAAGGCCATCCAGCTTCACCCGCTGGTGTGCGCCGCCTTCAACGCCGACTTCGACGGCGACCAGATGGCTGTGCATGTCCCGCTTTCGCGCAAGGCCGTCGAGGAAGCGCGCCGGCTGATGATCTCGACGCAGAACCTGCTCAAGCCGAGCGACGGCGAGCCGGTGGTCGCGCCATCCAAGGACATGGTGCTGGGCGTGTATTACCTGACCATGGCCGAGCCGGCCAAACTCAAGGGCGATGGGCGCGCCTTCAGCAGCATCGACGAGGTCGAGATGGCCCATGCCAACGGCCTGCTGCACATCCATGCGAACATCAGCCTGCTGGTGGACACTTACTTTGATGACAATGGCGCGCGCTACCCGGACGAAAAGCCTGTGCGCCGTGTCGTGAAGACGACCGTTGGCCGGGCGCTGTTCAATCGCATCGTTCCGCCGGAAATGCGCTTCTTCAATCGCACGCTCGACAAGGGCGACTTGCAGAAGTTGATTGCGCAGACCTTCCGTGTGCTGGGCGCCGATCGCCACGACGATGTGATCGAGTTCCTTGACGCGGTCAAGAGCCTCGGCTTCAAGTACGCCACGCTGTCTGGCGTCAGTGTGGCGATCAGCGATATCACCGTGCCGCCGGAGAAGTTCAGTATCCTCGATGACGCGGAGACAAAGGTGCGCGAAGTCGAGCGGCAGTTCCGTCGCGGTCTGATGACCGACGACGAGCGCGAGAGCCGCACGATTGCCATCTGGACCGAAGCCAAAGACCAGGTGGCGAGCGCCGTCAAGAAGTTCATGGATCCAATCGGCAATCTGAGCGTGATGGCGGTGTCTGGCGCCACCAAGGGCGGCTTCGGCCCCATCGCCCAGTTGGCCGGCATGCGCGGCATGATGGCCGACCCCTCAGGGCGCATTATTGCGCTGCCGATCCGCTCGAACTTCCGCGAGGGCCTCGACGCGCTCGAGTTCTTCATTTCGACGCACGGCCAGCGCAAAGGTCTGGCTGACACAGCCATGCGCACTGCCGACGCCGGCTACCTGACCCGGCGCCTGGTGGATGTGGCGCAGGATGTGATCATCAATGCGCCGGATTGCGGCACAACCAGCGGCGTCTGGATTCGCGTGTCCGATGATATCGGCGGGCAAAAGATGCGCGAGCGTTTGCTGGGCCGCGTGGCCGCCGCGCCGGTGTTGCACCCCAGGACCGGCGAACTCATGGTTGATCGCAACCAGTTGATCGACGAAGCGACTGCCGAGGCCATTGAAAAAGCCAAAGTGCAGGAGGTGCTGGTGCGCTCGCCGCTGACATGCGAGATGGAGCATGGCCTGTGCCAGATGTGCTATGGACGCGACCTGGGCCGTGGCCGGCTTGTCGCCATTGGCGCCGCAGTCGGCATCATCGCCGCTCAGTCCATCGGCGAGCCGGGGACGCAGTTGACGTTGCGCACCTTCCACACCGGCGGTGTGGCCAGCGCCACTGATATCACACAGGGTCTGCCGCGTGTGGAAGAGTTGCTCGAAGCGCGCAAGAAGCCGAAGGCCGAGGCAATCATGTCGGATATCTCCGGCAAGGTGTCGATCGAGCGCCTGGACGGCGGCATCCGCCGCGTGCGCGTGGTCGACACCCAGTTGCAGCGCGACGAGTACAACGTGCCGGGCAACTGGTCGATCAAGGTCGAAGACCAGCAGGAGATCAGGGACAAGGAAGTCATCGCTGTGCGCGGCGAGCAGGAAATGCGCGCCGAGCATGGCGGTCGCGTCGTGCGCGACGGGTTGACGGTGGCAGTGGTGTACGAAACGCGCGAGGAAGTGGATTACGAGGCGCCGCCGGCGGCGCGTCTGCTGGTGCAGGAAGGCCAGATGATTAACGCGGGCGACCCGATCACCGAAGGCACCAAGAACCCGCACATGTTGCTCAAGGTGCTGGGCCGCGAGGCGGCGCAGCAGTACCTGCTGAGCGAAGTGCAGAAGGTGTACCGCTCGCAGGGCGTCAACATCAACGACAAGCATTTCGAGATCATAATCCGCAAGATGA
Source organism: uncultured Anaerolineae bacterium (assembly GCA_937927775.1). GTDB lineage: Bacteria > Chloroflexota > Anaerolineae > J036 > Brachytrichaceae > Roseilinea. Next base: position 54,987 of record CALBEF010000075.1, read on the forward strand.
TGAGCCGGGTGCAGATCACTGCGCCGGGTGATTCAGGTTATCTGCCAGGGGATCTGGTGCACCGGCTGGAGTTGCAGCGCACCAATGAAGCGTTGACGGCTGAAGGGAAACGGCCGGCCATTGGCGCGCCGGTGTTGCTGGGCATCAGTAAAGCAGCGCTGGCGACTGACTCGTTCCTCTCGGCGTCCTCGTTCCAGCAGACGATCAAGGTATTGGCCGGGGCGGCCATCGAGGGCAAGCGCGACGACCTGCTTGGCCTGAAGGAGAACGTGATCCTGGGCAAGCTCATCCCGGCCGGCACCGCTATGCGCACCGACCTGGTGGACAGCTATGAGGGCGTGCTGCTCCCTTCGGCGGAGCCGAAAGTCAAGCTGCCCAGCACGCGCCGCGCCGAGATCGCATTGCTCGGTATCGGTCCCGAAGGCGAGGCGGTTCTGGAAGAGGCGTTGCCCAGGCTGGAGGAGTCATCTCTGTTGGCCAGCCAGCCCGACATTCCGCCCAATGGCGGGGCAGGAGAAGACCGGCTGTAGTCTGGGCGCTCTGTCTCCTCAACGACCCAAAGAACCTGAAGGCCCCGCCTTCAGGTTCTTTGTTTTTCGGTCAGAACGTTTTACGCCGGACGCGCCCTCTACCACCGATACGGATGCGGCCCGAAGTCGGCCTCGTAGTAGGGCGCGACCATCTGGCCGGGCGGAATGATCTCGTCGATGCGCTTCCTGTCGTTGTCGGTGATTTTGACGTCGAGCGCCTTGAGATTGTCTTCGAGTTGCTCCATTGTGCGCGGGCCGATGATCGGGCTGGTCACGCCGGGCTGTTGAGCGCACCAGGCGAGCGCCAGTTGTGACAGCGCGCACCCTTTGTCCCGCGCGATCGGCTGAAGCCCTTCGACCACGTCGAAGATGCGCTCGGTCCAGCGCCGGCGCAGGATGGGATTGTCTTTGTACTCGGCGAAGCGCGTGCCTTCCGGCGGCTCCTGGCCGCGCTGGTACTTGCCGGTCAACAACCCGCCGGCCAGCGGGCTCCAGGGAATGATGGCAAAGCCGTAGGTCATGGCCATCGGCAACAGCTCGCGCTCGATGCGCCGGTCGAGCAGGTTGTAGGGCGGCTGCTCGCAGATGAAGCGATTGAGGCCCAGCTCTTTGGCAACCCACAGCGATTCGACCAGTTGCCACGCGCCGTAGGTGCTGGTGCCGATGTAGCGCACTTTGCCGGCGCGGATCAGGTCGTCCAGCGCGCGCAGGGTTTCGTCGATCGGAATCGACGATTGCGGGCGGTGAATCTGGTACAGGTCGATGTAATCCGTTTGCAGCCGGCGCAGGCTGGCCTCGCATTGCTGGATGATGTGGCGCCGGCTGTTGCCCTTCATGTTCGGATCGTTGTCGTCCATCGTCCCGTGAACCTTCGTGGCCAGCACAATCTGATGGCGTTTGCTGTTGCGCTTCAACGCTTCGCCGGTGACTTCTTCGCTGCGGCCCCGGCTGTACACATTCGCCGTATCCAGGAAGTTGATGCCGGCGTCGATGGCTCTGTCGATGATGGCCCAGGATTCTTCGGGGCCGGTCTTGCCGCCGAACATCATGCAGCCGAGACACAACACGCTGACTTCAACGCCCGTGCGGCCCAGAGATCGGTATTCCATGCTGCTTCACTCCTTGAGGAAAATTTCGACTACCGGCACGACCACGTCCGGCTTCTTCACCGGCAACTCTAGCACAGCGGTGTCTTCGGGAATGTACTGGGTGATGGCCTCGTAGTCGTAGTCGCGCAGGGCGGATTTGACCGGCACTTCGCTCGCGTCGTGCAGCAGTTGCGCGTATTCAATCCTGCCGGCCATGCCGTCCAGATAGATCCACTTGAACGGCCAGTTGAAAATGTGCAGATACAGCCGATTGCCATTCTGCGTGAACCGGCAATCCTGCGGCGGCGCGTAATCGCTCATGGTGCAGCCGTAGATTGACCGGCTGTGCAGGTCCATCCACTGCGCGTACACATCCAGCGCGGCCAGCGCGCGCTTGTCAAAGCGCCCGCGCGCGGTGGGGCCGACATTCATGATGAGATTGCCGCCCATCGCCACCGTGTTGATGAGCATCTGCACGAGTTGTTCCGGGCTTTTCCATGTGTCTTCATCGCGGTAATAACCCCACGAGCCGCTGAACGTCTGGCAGGCTTCCCAGTGCACCGGCTTGCCGTTGACATGCACCCAGCGCCGGGGCTGATACTGCTCCGGCGTGTAGAAGTCGGCGTAGCCGGGCGGCAGGTTCAGCCGGTTGTTGATGAGAATGCCGGGTTGCAATTCGCGCGCGAGCGCGATGAGCTTTTCGCTTTCCCACTCGTTGCGCCCTTTGCCGGGCAGGCCGCGATATGTGAAATCGGGATAGGAGAAGTCGAACCACATCAGGTCGATGCGCCCGTATTGCGTAAGCAGTTCACGCACCTGGCTGCGCATGTATTCGGCGTAGCGGCGCATGTCGCGCGTCTGGTTGAGTTCGGCGGCGTTGGGCAGGTTGCGCTGGGGGTGCTGGCCGTCGATGGGGAAGTCGGGGTGATGCCAGTCGAGCAGCGAGTAGTAGAAGCCAATGCGCAGACCTTCGGCGCGAAAGGCGTCGACAAATGAGCGCAGCGCGTCTTTCGCATAGGCAGTATTTGTGATTTTGTAGTCCGTGAATTGAGAGTCCCACAAACAAAACCCTTCATGGTGCTTGGCAGTAAGCACCACATACTTCATGCCGGCCCTGCGCGCAGCTTTTGCCCATGTTGCCGGCTCATACAGATCAGGGGCAAAGTGGTCGAAGTAGCGCCGATAGAACTCATCGCTCAATTCCTCGCGATGCTTGACCCACTCATGCCGGGCCGGCAGGGCATACAGCCCCCAGTGGATGAACATGCCAAAGCGATCGTGAAGGAACCAATCGATATTACCGGGTGTCGGATCAGGATAGTACATGACAGGCTATAGTTTATGCTTCCCAAGCCATGAATCAAGCAACGCAACATCCCATCCCGGCATCGCTCGACCTGCGCGACATGCTGCGCCGGCATCTCATCCGCCGCAGCCTGGCCTGCATGGACACCGCCGCAAACAGGCGCGCAGTGGCGCTATCCTCCAACAGCATCGACCATTACCGTAATGCCATTCGCTCGGCCGTGCGCGGGTTCTACGATGCGTTCCCACGCCAGCGTGTCATTGCCACACCCGTCAGCCGGCATGACAAGCGCGGCTACCGTCTGGAAAATGTGTTGTTCGATTCATTCCCCGGCTGGCAGGTCAACGCCACCGTCTATGTTCCGCTTGATTTCGCCCCGCCATTCCCTGCAGTCGTTATCCCAGTCGGCCACTCCGGCAA
>CALBEF010000076.1 GCA_937927775.1 uncultured Anaerolineae bacterium
TGCGCGATGATGCAGAAATTGCGGATGTGGTTCATGCGGTCAGCCCTGCGCCGGGGCAATGCCGTTGGGGGCGTTGTCGTCCTCGTCCAGGCTGCTCAACCCGCTGCCTTCGCCGAACAGCGCGTCGATCTTTGCCTGTTCCCGGCCGGCGTCGTAGCCAACGGCGAACATGGTTTTGCACATCGCGCGGATCGCCAGCTCGAACGACTGGCGCGATTCCTCGCGCGCAAATCGCCACGCGCTTTCCTCGGTCATCAATTGCAGGCGGTTAATATGCTCGAGCACTTCCTTCGACACAATTTCCTCGAACGGCATGTCGCCCAGAATGCCCTCGATCCAGCGGCGAAAATCAGATTGTGTCATGGGTCAGTTGCTCCGGCTTGCATTCTTCTCGATCTGTCATGCGAGGTATTGTACATTCTGGGTTTTGGATTTCAGGTTTCGATTTGGCGCGCAGAGCGTTCTGTTTTTCACGCGCCAGTGTATGATGTCCGCAGGAGGTTATCCATGCCGATTGACAGCATCGCTGCTCTGGAGGAAATCGTTCACGACGCGCTGCGGCGCCAGCCGATCACGGATATCCACACGCACCTGTATTCTCCCAACATGGGCAATCTGTTGTTGTGGGGCATCGACGAACTGCTCACCTATCACTATCTGGTGGCCGAGGTGATGCGCTGGAGCGACACACCGCCTGATGTGTTCTACCGCTGGCCGAAACAGCAGCAGGCCGATCACATCTGGCAGACGCTGTTTATCGATCATTCGCCGGTCAGCGAGGCGCAGCGCGGCGTCTTGACGACGCTCCAGGCATTTGGGCTGGACCTGACAAGCCGCGATCTGAACGCCTATCGCGCGGCGCTGGCCGGCGTCACCGCTGAGCAGCATGTCGATCGCGTGCTGGCGCTGGCGAACATCGGTCACGTGGTGATGACCAACGACCCGTTCGACCCGGCTGAGCGGGCGTTCTGGCAGGCCGGCCACAAGCCCGATCCCCGCTTCCATGCCGCGTTGCGCATCGATCCGCTGGTGCGCGGGTACAACCAGGCTGCGCCCCATCTGCGCGACCAGGGCTATGACGTGGACGACGGCGCGACCGAGCGTTCCTTTGAGGGCGTGCGCCGTTTCCTGCGCGACTGGGTCGAGTGGATGAATCCGCTCTACATGGCTGCCTCGCTGCCGCCGGCATTCCGGTTTCCAGAGACATCGGCCAGCGCCGCCATCCTGCGCGAGTGTGTGCTGCCGGTGTGCCGCGAGGCCGGCATCCCGTTTGCCATGATGATCGGCTCCGAGCGGCTCATCAACCCGGCCCTGGGGCTGGCCGGCGACGGCCTGGGCCGGGCCGATCTGTCGTCGGTGGCTTATCTGGCCCGCGAGTATCCCGACAACAAGTTCCTCGTCACCGTGCTGTCGCGCGAGAATCAGCATGAGTTGATCGTTCTGGCGCGCAAGTTCAGCAATCTGATGATCTTCGGATGCTGGTGGTTCCTGAACAACCCGGTCATCATCGAGGACATGACCCGTATGCGCGTGGAGATGCTTGGCCTCAGTTTCATCCCGCAGCATTCCGACGCGCGCATTCTCGACCAGGTGATCTACAAGTGGGCGCATTCCAGAGCCATCATCGGCAATGTGCTGGTCGATAAGTACGCCGCGCTGATGCAGGCCGGCTGGCGGCTGGAGCGCGCGGAGATCGAGCGTGATGTGGCCGATCTTCTCAGCAACAACTTCTGGCGCTTTCTTGGAAGATCGATTTGAACCGCAAAGAGGCAAAGGCCACGCGGGCTTCTTTGTGGTTCATTCCATCTGGTGAACAGGCAGGGATCGCAAAAGGAGATAACAAATGGACGCAACGAATGACCATGTGGGTTCGACGCCCACAACCCCGATCGACGCGCGGGAAAAGACTATTCAGGAACTGACGGCCGAATCGGTCAACATCACCAACGGCGGCGCCGGCGTGGTGAAGGGCCAGCGCGTCACCATCACGCTCAAAGATGGCGGCATCGGCGCGGTGATGGCGCAGAAGGTCGAAGCCGGCGTGCAGGACGGCGGCATTGGCGCGGTGATGGCGCAGGAGGTAACGGCCAACGACACAACCATCGCCGTTGCGCTGGCCGGCAACATCAGCGGCGCGACGAAGATCATGGTGGACATGCGGGCCGGGCTGGTGGCCGGCCTGGCGATCGGCGTGGTGCTTGCCGCGCTCAAGCTGCTGACGCGCGCGCGCAAATAGCGGGCGCATTCCCCATGAAGATCACCAACATCGAAACGTGGCCCGTGTTGCCGCATTTGCGGCGCGAGGACGGCTCGTTCACCAACTGGTGGTGGCACGCCGAGGCCGGCTCAGTCCCGCGCAGAGGCGCGTAGTGTCTACTCGGCGAATATCTCTGCCAGCGCAGCTAATATGGCGCGTTCGGTCTCTCGGCTTATTTGTCCCAGCCGCTTCACCAGCCGCTCCTTGTCCACCGTCCGCAGTTGATCCAATACCACTTGTCCCTGCTCGTCGCCGAATTGACACGTCACGCGGGTCGGATAGGGTTGCCCCCCGGTAGTTATCGGCGCCACAATCATGGTTCGGATGTTCCGATTCATCTCGTCCGGCGACACCACGACGCACGGCCGTGTTTTCCGTATCTCATGCCCTGTCGCTGGGTCGAGGTTCACCAGATACACCTCGAACCGACTCACTTCCATTCCCACTCATCTTCATCCCACTGCGTCAGGCTGGTCACCGATTCATCCAGTAAGCGATCGTCGCCACGCTCGGCCATCTGGCGGAACGCTTCGTCCCATGCTTGTCGCGCGCGACGCAAGGGCCGGATGACCAGTTGACCCTCCTCGACGATCAGCTCAATTTCTTCTCCCAGCTCAAGCTGATTCAGGAGCGCCTTTGGGAGGCGCACGCCCTGAGAGTTGCCGATCCTGATGAGTCTGGTCCGAATTGCTGTTTGCATCGCGACACCTTGCCGTTCGCAGGATGTGATTACATTGCAACTACGCGCGCGGGATTGTCAGTGAGGACAGCAGAGGTGATCTGGCGCGAGTCAGAGGAGGCCGGCCCTCAAGCCGGATACGCCATCACCGGCTCGCGCACCGTGACCGACACCGTCATGCCCGGCTCGACGCGCGTGTGTGGCAGGGTGCGCGCCATCAGCGCCAGCCCGCCCGGCCCGCACAGGCGCACCAACTGATCGTGCCCGAAGAACACGACGCGCTCCACACGCGCCGGCCCGCGCGCGTCCGGCTCGATCAGCAGCGCCTCCGGGCGCAGTATCAGCGTCACCGGCCCGCTGGCCGGCTGGGCCAGCGCCAGCGCGCCCAGCGCGCAGATCGCATAATCCCCCTCGCCTGTGCCAGGCAGGAAGTTCGCCTCGCCGACGAACTCGGCAATCTCGCGCCGCGCCGGCCGGAGATAGATTTCCTGCGGCGCGCCCGTTTGCAGAATCGATCCCCGGCTCATCACCGCCACAGCGTCGGCGATGCTCAGCGCCTCTTCCTGGTCGTGCGTGACGAAGAGGGTAGTAGCGCCGGCCAGTGTGAGGATGCGGCGCACTTCTTCGCGCATCTCCTTGCGCAGCGCGGCGTCCAGATTCGAGAACGGCTCATCGAGCAAAACGACCGACGGGCCGGGCGCCAGCGCGCGCGCCAGCGCCACGCGCTGTTGTTCGCCGCCTGACAGTTGGTGCGGGTAACGGTCTCCCTTGCCGTCCAGGCCGACCAGCGCCAGCATCTCGTTCACACGCCGCTCTTTGGCCGCCGGCGATTCACGTTGCAGGGCAAAGCGAATGTTTTCGCGCGCCGTCAAATGCGGAAACAGCGCATAGTCCTGAAAGACCATGCCGATGTTGCGCTGCTCCGGCGGAACCCAGTCCGAGGGGCCGGCCACGCACTGGCCGTTCAACCAGATCTCCCCCGCATCCGGCGCTTCGAGGCCGGCGATCAGGCGCAGCGCAGTGGTCTTGCCGCAGCCGCTGGGGCCGAGCAGCGCCAGCAGCCGGCCTCGCCGCAGGGTGAGCGAAATCGCGTTCAGTGCCGCCACCCCTTTGCCGGCAGAGGCGTATGTCTTGCTCACCGCTCTCAATTCGATGATCGTGTCACGATCGCTGCTGCTCATTGCTTGTTCAGAACGCGCGCCAGCCCGAACGACCCGCGCGAATACAGCACTGCCAGCGGAATCATGGTCAGCATGACCAGCAGAAAGGCCGGCGGTGCAGCCTGCGTATAGACCGACTCGCTCGATGCCGCCCAGATGCGCACGGCCAGCGTGTCGAACCCCGGCGGGCGCAACAGGATGGCCGTCGGCAGTTCCTTCATCGCCGCGATGAACGCCAGCGCCCAGCAGGCAATCAGCCCGGGCGCGGCAGCCGGCAGCGTGACGCGCCAGAAGGCTGCCAGCGGTCGCCGGCCCATCACCCGGGCGGCTTGTTCCAGCGATGGCGACACGCCAGAGAGCGCCGTATGATCTGCCGATACAGCATAGGGCAGCAGCCGGAATATGAAGCCCAGCGTCAACGCGATCACGGTGCCATAGATGGCCGGCGCCCACTGGCTCAGCATCATCACAAATCCCAGACCCACAATCAACCCTGGCAGCGCGTACGAAACGCGGCACACATGCAACAACAGGCCGCTGAGCCGGTGCGGAAAACGGGTTGCCAGATAGGTCGGCGCCAGAGCCAGCACAGAAGCCAGCGTAGCGGCCACGCCGGCCACCAACAGACTGTTCAGGCTGTGTTGCCACACGCTGTCGTTGCCGACCCGCCAGATGCGATCCACGTCGGTGGGGAAGAGCAGCCCCTGGGCGCTCAGGCCGGCCAGGATCAGCACCGGCAGCCCCACCGAGAGCAACGCCACTGTCGTCACGCCTCCAAGCGCAAGCCAGCGCCATCGCCCAAGTTTCAGGGGCGTGTGCGGCTTCCATGCCGACGCCCGGGCAGATCGGTTGCGGCGCGCGTTCAGCCAGCTCTCGCCGGCCAGCAATGGCAATGTCAGCGCCACCAGAGCCATGCTGAGAATTGCAGCGCCCGACCGATCAATCTGGCCGGTGAACTGGTTGTAGATGGCGGTTGTGAACGTCGGGTAACGCAGCAGGGCCACCGTGCCGAAGTCGGACAGTGCGTACAGGCTGACCAGCAGCGCCCCACCCAGCACGGCGGGCAGAATGAGCGGCAACGTCACCGCGCGAAATGCGCCCCATGCGCCCAGGCCGGACATGCGCGCCGCTTCTTCGTAGCTGCGGTTCAGCGAGCGAATGGCCGCCGCCACCGGCAAATAGACGTATGGGAAAACCGACAGGCTGATGATAACGGTCGCGCCACCCAGGTTATACAGGCTGGGCAGGGGGATTTGACCCGGCGCTGCGTTGAGCGCGCTGGTGAGGAACTGGTCGACCAGGCCGCCCCGGCGCAGCACCAACAGGGCGCATGTCACTGCGACATAGGCCGGCACCGCCAGTGGCAGAGACAGCACCCAGCGCCACACCGAGCGCCCCGGCAGGTCGGTGCGTTCGACGATCCAGGCCAGGGCGACCCCCAGCATCGAAGCGCAACAGGCTGTGGCGATGACGAGCGCGATGGTGTTGGCGAGCAGACCGGGCGCCTGGGTCGTCCACAGGCGCGCCCAGACCTCTGGCTCAGCAGCAGTAGCCCGCATGAGCACATATCCCAGCGGCACAGCCGCCGCAAGCGACACGCTAACTGCCGCCAGGATAAGGGCAATCGGCCCGCGATGCGCGCCGGCCGCGCGACGTTGGAAAATTGTCAGCCCGGCCAGTCTGCGCGGAATGGCGATCGGGAGAGGATGGTCGATATGCATGGGTGAATGACTCGCTCCGGGTCGTGGCGGGCGGCATTGCCCGGCGCTGAGCAGATGTGCATCAGGACTATGGCAGGCCGGCTGATTGCGCCAGGGCTTTTGTTTGCGCCAGGTCGCCGTAGATGGCCTTCAGCGACACTGGCGAGAGCTTGAACTGATCGAGCGCCGGCACACCTTCTGCGAGAGCCACGCCTGGCACAACGGGATACTCGAAGTTCCGCTCGGCGTAAATCTGCTGGCCGCGCGGCGACAGCATGAACTCGATGAACAGCCGGGCCAGGTCGGCATGGGGCGCGCCTTTCACGAGGGCGGCGTTGGTGGTGTTCACCGGCATCCCCATCTGCCCCTCGCCCTGATCGGGATAGACAATCCCCACTGGCGCGCCTTCGGCTTTGGACAGATGATAGTAGTAGTGGTTCACCAGCCCCAGTTTCAATTCGCCGGCGCCGACGGCTTTGCGCACGTCGGTGTGGCCGCCGAAGAACTGCGTGTCGTTTGCCGTCAGCCCTTTGATGAAGGATTCGGTCTGAGCGTCGCCCAGCTTTTCGCGCAAGACAGCCAGGTGCGCGATCATCGCGCCGTTGGTGCTGTTGGCCGATCCCACCTGACCTTTCCACTTTGCGTCGGCCAGGTCCAACACAGACTGCGGCAGTTCGTCCGGCTGAACCAGGGTGGTGTTGTACATGATGACGCGCAGCCGCAACGTCAGCGCCACCCACGACCCGTCCTCGCCTCGATATTCAGCAGGAACCGCCATGACAGCAGCCGATGCGTTCGGCTCGAACACACCCTGCTCGGCCAGGCTGAGCATGTTGAGCATATCGGTGCTGATGTAGACATCGGCCCTGGGATTGTTGCGCTCTTCAAGCAGCCGGGCAGCCAGTTCGGTGGCCTGGCCGGTTAACAGCGTGACAGTGACATTTGGGTATTCTTCGTTGAAAGCGGCGACGACCGGCTTGAACAACGCCTCGGCCCGCGAGGTGTACACGACGATGCTGCCAGCCGGTGCAGCTTGCTCCTTCGCCGGCGTGGATGGGGTATCCGGCGCCGATGGGGCGCTGCACGCGGCGACAACGATCGCGGCGGTCAGTGCGCAAGCGAGATGGATGGGGGTTTTCAATTTCAACATAACACAACCTCTGTACGATCAACAACACAGACCTGATGGCGACAGGCGCTTCCCGCCGCCGAACAGACGGCAAGTGTAGTGTTGCGGCTCCCCAAGTCAAGCACCGGCCTATAGATCAGAGTTTGATGCGCCTCCGTAATTCAAGTTTAAGCGCGTCAAACCGATCGACGACATGGGTTGGATGTGTTTGTCCACCCAATGAGCGCTTTCTCGATCCGGCTGCATACGGGAACTGTGTCCCGCGCATCGTTGCCGGTCAACGCCGGCACCCGATTGCGTTGTCGCTGATGCGGCATGGCAGCGCAATCGCCGACGCAAAGTAGCCGTTCACCAGGTCGGTCAGGTCTTCCGTGGTGTGCCGGGCGAGCGCGTCAAAGAAATTATTCGGCGTCGCCATCTTGTAAGCCATTGTCTGGCTGTAATCGCGTAGCGCGGCGTCGAATGCTTGCGCTCCGATCCGCCGGCGCGTGTCGGTTAGAAATAGCAGGCCGCGTTGGTAGACCGCGATGATGTAAGCCCGACCGTCAGGGTAGGCTGAAAGGGGCAGATCGATGCTGCCGCGTGGCCGGCTCGCCCCGATGTAGCGCTGGTGCCACCAGTCCACATCGCGCGGATAGTGACGCTCGTAAAATTGCAGCTCGCTCATGCGCGCCAGCGACTCATCCAGCCAGGGCGAGCGGATCTGATCGTTGCCGACGAGGTGAAACCACCACTGGTGCGCGACTTCGTGCGCGGTCGTTGCGATCAGATCGTGCCGCGCGCCACGGCCGGGGTAGCCGTCGTACAGCGTTGTGCCGATGCCGATCATGCCGCTGTATTCCTGGCCCTGTGAGCGCCCGGTCTCGACGATGCGCAGGGTTCGGTATGGATACGGCCCGTACAGCTCGGAATACAACGCGACGGCGCGGGCGGCGGTGTACAGCACTGCCTCTGTGAACTTGCGATGCTCCGGGTAAGTGTAGTGGATGTAGGTGACGCCGTCCTGCTCGATCTGGTCGATCTGGTAAACGGGGCTGGCCCCGAACGCGAACACGCGGGCCATCGGCAATGAGTAGCGCCACAGCCGGCCTTCGCGCGATTCTTCGCCGGCCCCGGCAATGATGATGCCCTCGGGCGCAAGGATATTCACTTCGTAATCCGCCACCTCGGACACATAGTTGTCGCCGATCGGCGTGTACCCCGGCGTATACCAGTCCCCGTTCTCCCACGGCGCGATCAGGATGTACCAGTGGCCGGCGGTCAGGCTGTGCGGTCCGCGCGACGAATCGTCGCCGCCGATGCCGGTGATGACCTCCTGCAACGGAATCTTCAGAACGTAGTCGAAGGCGAGCGCGATGCCGGCGCCGGCCGGCAATGGCGCCGGCAATTTCACAGACAACACCGTGCTGGTCACTTCAAACGCGAGCGGCTGGGCCTGCCCGAAGATGCGCGCGTCGCGCACGTCGATTGCGCCGGCTCGTCGCGCCGGCGGCACGTTGAACTTGATCTCGCTGATGGCGAGGCCGGTGGGGTTGCGAAATTCGATCTTTTCCTGGGTGTGCAGCGCGCCGTTGTCGTAATCCAGCGTGACGTTGAGCGTGTAGAGTGGCCGGTCTGGCGGCTGGTCGAGCACGGTCAGCGCCGGGGCGACGAGTTGCGCCGGCCCCTGTTCGGCGCGCGGAGCGGCAGTCGGGCGAAATTGAATCGGCGCGCCGGACGCGCCGGTGCGCGTGCAGGCCGGCGCAACGAGCAACACCAGGGTGAACAACACAGACGCAAACAGAGGACAGCAGCGCCCCACGATTCGACCCGGCATGGCAGATATTGTAGGGCAACCCGCTGGCTTGCCCCCGCGACTGGCGTTCCGGCGATGGCGGTCCTTGCCGCATGGCAGATATAGCAGGGCAAGCCGCCAGCTTGCCCTACTATAATCCCGCCATGCCAGAGAACTTCACGCACGGGTACGCGCTGGTGATTGGCGTGGCAAGCTATCCGCACATCCGTCCCCTGCCTTTCACAGTGCTAAATGACGCGGCTGACATTGCAGACATGCTCAAGCGCCCGGATCGCGCCGGCTATGTCGCAGACCACGTTCGTCTGCTGCTCGATGAGCAGGCCACCAAAGCTGCCGTGCTCGACGGTTTGAAGTGGCTGGCCGAGCAGACTACAGACGAGAGCACGGCCGTTGTGTTCTTCAGTGGGCACGGCGGGCGTGTCAACGAGGGTGGGGCGGCGGTCAATTACCTGCTGCCATACAACACCAAAGCGGATGCGCTGAAGGAAACCGCCATCCGCAGCGATGAGTTGACGGATGCGCTGCGCGCGATCCACGCCGGCCGGCTGGTGGTCATCCTGGATGCCTGCCACTCCGGTGGCGCCGGCGAAGCCAAAGATGCCCTCGCGCCCGATGTGGAGGTTGTCAAAGGCAACCCGACCGATGACCTCTATGAGGAGTTGCGCCGGGGCGAAGGCCGGGTGATCCTGGCATCCTGCAGGTCGGTTGAGCTGTCGTATGTGCTGCCGAACGCCAGGAACAGCCTGTTCACCCAGTGCCTGCTCGAGGCGATCGACGGCAGGGCGCGCCATCGCGGCGATGGCACGGTGCGCATCTTCGATCTGGCCGAATATGTGATGGAGGAAGTGCCGGCCCGTTATCATCGCCGGCAACATCCCATTTTCAAGGCGCAGGACGTGGACGCCAACTTCCCGGTGACGTTGTTGATGGGTGGCGACAAATCGCTTGCGCCGGCGCCGCCTTTGACGCCGCTGAACACCAGCGTTGATCGCACGGCGCTGCGCGAGTTCCTGGTGGCGCACAAGACGCTCGACGAACTCGACATCTTGTGCGCAGATATCGAGCAGGAATTAGAGCATGACGGGATCAAATTGCGCGTGAGTCTGGACACGGTGGGGATTGGCCGGCGCGCGACTGTTCAATACGCCGCGCTCAATCTGATTGACTATCTGCGCCGCAACGGCCGGCTGGCCTATCTTGTGCGCCGGCTGCGCAAGGAATACCCCGGCGAGATCTGACATGGATATCTTAATGCCCAAAGTCGGGCTGACGATGACCGAAGGCGTCATCACGCAGTGGCACAAACAGCCCGGCGACCTGGTTCGCAAAGGCGAAGTCCTGTTCACCTTCGAGACGGAGAAGTCCACGCTCGAATTCGAGTCGCCGGTGGAGGGTGTGCTGACCGAGATTGTCGCCCCGATCGGCCAGCCAATCGCCTGCCTGACGCCGGTGGCGGCGATCAGACAGCAGACGACAGACGACAGAGGACAGACAGCAGATCACAGACAACAGATAGCAGACGACAGAGGACAGATGCCAGAAGACGGCAACCAATCGTCAATCGTCAATCCTCAATCGTCAATCCAAAATCCAAAATCCAAAATCCAAAATCCCGGCGCCCCTGCTTCTCCCCGCGCCCGGGCGATGGCGCGCGAACAGGGCATCGATCTGGCGATGGTTTCCGGCACAGCGCCAGGGGGCGTGATTGTCGCGCGCGACGTGTTGGCCGCGCTCGATCAACGCAAGGCGGGCCAGAGCGGCGCGATGCGTGCCACGCCGCTGGCGCAGCGCGTGGCCGCTGATCTCGGCGTCGATCTGAGCGCGCTGGCCGGCAGCGGGCCGGACGGCCGCATCACCCGCGAGGATGTGGAACGGGCCGCGCAGGCGGCCGATCGCCAACCGTCCCAGGCCGGCTATCTGCCCCTGTCGCCGGCCCGGCGCGTCGCTGCGCGGCGTTTGACCGAAAGCGCCCGCGCGGCGCCGCATGTCACCCTCATGACAGAAGCGGATGCGACTGTTCTGGTCAGCGCCCGCGAACAACTCAGCGCCGAGCTGGGCGAGAAGCTCTCCTACAACACGCTGCTTGTGGCGATTGCCGCGCGCGCGCTGAAGGAACATCCGCATCTCAACGCGGCCTGGGATGAATCAGGCAGCGCGCCGCGTTTGTTGTTGCGCGACGGCATTCACATCGGCGTCGCAGTGGACACCGAGCGCGGTCTGTATGTGCCGGTGGTGCGCAATTGCGACGCCAGGTCGCTTGCGCAGATACATCGTGAATTGAGCGATCTGATCGCGCGCGCCATGGCCGGCCGGCTTGGCCCCGAGGAAATGTCCGGCGGGAGCTTCACCATCACGAACCTGGGCATGTATGAGATTGACGCTTTCACGCCCATCCTCAACTTGCCCGAGGCCGCCATTCTGGGCGTGGGGCGCATCCTGGCCAGGCCGGTTGCGCTGGGGGATCAGGTTGTCATCCGTCAGATGATGACGCTCAGCCTGGTTTTCGATCACCGCGTGGTGGATGGCGCGCCGGCTGCCCGGTTCCTGCAGCGGCTCAAGACGTTGATCGAGCGGCCCTTTGCCCTGCTGGTGTGAGGGAAAAAGACACTCCCGGAGTCTCCAGGACTCCGGGAGTGTTGGGCACTCGTGTTGGGCAAAGCCTGACAGAGTGTGCTACGCCACCGTCTGCAAGAGCGGGCCGTCCGGCTTGTTGCCGGCCTCGGATTCGCTGACGGCGACGGGTGTGATTTCCACGTTCTCCGCAGACCCATGCAACTCCTCGACCATCACGAAGTCCAGCTTGTTCTCCTGCAGGCCGATGAGAATCTTGCAGTTGTCCTGGAAGCGGCCCGACAGCAGGCCGTCTGACAACACGTCTTCGACTTCAGACTGGATCACCCGGCGCAGCGGCCGCGCGCCATATTCAGAGTCGTAGCCCTTCTCGGCCAGGTAGGCTTTGGCGGACTCGGTGACTTCCAGCCTCACGTTGTGATCGGCCAGACGCTGTTGCACTTTGTTCAGCTCCAGCGTCACGATCTGGCCGATGTCTTCGCGGCTGAGCGGCCGGAAAACGATGGTCGCATCCACGCGGTTCAGGAATTCCGGCCGGAACAGGCGCTTGAGCTGGTTCATTAGTTTGTCCTTGATCTCGACAAACTGCCGCTCGGCGTCCTTGATCTCTTCCTTGCCAACCGCGAAGCCGAGCTTCGATTCGCGCTTGATCATTTCCGCGCCCACGTTGCTGGTCATGATGATGCAGGTGTTGCGGAAATCGACCTTGTGCCCGCGCGCGTCGCTGAGCCGGCCTTCCTCCATGATCTGCAACAGCATGTTGAAGACTTCGGGGTGCGCCTTCTCGATCTCGTCGAATACCACGATGGTGTAGGGCCGGCGACGGACGGTTTCAGTCAACTGGCCGGCGTCTTCGTAGCCGACGTAGCCGGGCGGCGCGCCCACCAGCCGGCTGACGGTGTGCCGTTCCATGAACTCGCTCATGTCCAGCACCAGCAGCGCATCCTCGCTGCCGAACAGGAATTCGGCCAGCGCCTTCGTCAATTCGGTTTTGCCGACGCCGGTGGGTCCCAGGAAAATGAACGACCCCATCGGGCGCTTCGGGTCTTTCAGGCCCACGCGCGACCGGCGCACCGCCTTGCTGATGACGCTGATCGCTTCGTCCTGGCCTATGATGCGTTCGTGCAGGTGCTTCTCCAGGTTGACCAGCCGCTCGCTCTCTTTGCTGGCGATGCGGGTGGCCGGGATGCCGGTCCACATCGAGACGACCTCGGCGATGTCCTCGGCGCCGACGATGGGGCCGTCTGTGTTGGGGTCGAAGTTCGACCGCAGCGCCTCGATCTGCTCCATCGCCTCGCGCTCGCGCTCGCGCAGCGCCGCCGCGTCGTCATACCGCGATTGCTCCATGGCCTGCGCGCGCTCTTTCTGAACCTCGCGCAACTCGCGAAAGGCTTTCTGCAAATTGACCGATTGCGGCGACTTGTACATGCGCACGCGAGCGGCGGTTTCGTCGATCAGGTCGATGGCCTTGTCCGGCAGGAAACGATCCGACACGTAGCGCGACGACAGCGCGATGGCCGCCTTCACGGCGTCGTCGGAGATGCGCAGTTTGTGATGCGCTTCGTAGGCCGGGCGGATGCCGAACAGGATTTCGGTCGCCATATCCGGCGTCGGCTCTTCGACGTAGACCGGCTGAAAGCGGCGCTCCAGGGCGGCGTCGCTTTCCACGTACTTGCGGTATTCGTTCAGCGTAGTCGCGCCGATGCATTGCAACTCGCCGCGCGCCAGCGCCGGCTTCAGGATGTTGGCCGCGTCCACGCTGCTGCCGGCCGACCCGGCCCCGACCAGCATATGCAACTCGTCGATGAACAGGATGGTGTCGCTGGATTTGACTTCCTCAATCACTTTCTTCAGGCGCTCTTCGAACTGGCCGCGATACATCGTGCCGGCCACCAGCGAGCCGACATCGAGCTGCATCACGCGCTTGTTCAACAGCGGCTCCGGCGTCTGGCCTTCCACAATGCGCTGTGCCAGACCTTCGACGATGGCCGTCTTGCCAACGCCCGGCTCGCCGATCAGGGCCGGGTTGTTCTTGGTGCGGCGCGACAGGATCTGAATCACGCGCTCGATCTCTGTCTGGCGACCAATCACCGGATCGAGCTTGCCCTGTTCGGCCATGGCAGTCAGGTCGGTAGCCAGTTGGTCGAGCGCGGGTGTCTTAGGACGTTCTTTCTTAGTGATGGAGGGCGCTGCGGACGGTTTGCCGGATTCCGGTTGCTCCTGTTGCACCGCGCGCAGGGTTTCGCGGCGAATGCGGTCTGCGGTCAGGCCGAGCTGGCGCAGCACATCGATGGCAACGCCATCCCCCTGCCGGATCAGCCCCAGCAACAAGTGCTCGGTGCCGATGTAGCTATGGCCCAGCTTGCGCGCCTCGTCCACGGCGAATTCGATGACCTGCTTGGTGCGTGGCGTCAGGTCCAGTTTGCCGGCAGCGGCCCGACGCCCGGCGCCGGTCATGCGCTCGACCATCTCCGCCACCCGGTCGGGCTTGGCGCCCAGTTCGCGCAACACGCGGCCCGCGACGCCATTCTCCTCCTTGACCAGGCCGAGCAGCAAGTGCTCTGTGCCGATGTAGTTGTGTGACAGGCGTTCTGCTTCTTCCTGGGCAAGGATGAGGACGCGTCTCGCGCGCTGGGTAAATCGCTGAAATTTATCTGCCACAGCTTACACTCCTTCAGTCCAACAACGATGCCACCCACAGGCCATCATCGTAGTCGTCTTCAATCGCATGATACATCACTAAGTAAGACCAGTCTTAAGCCGGTCTGAGTCCGGCCGGCTCCAACTGTACACCCGGCGCGTTAGCGAACCATATGCAGCCGCCGGCGCGGGGCATCGCGCACGCAATGACGCATAACCAAACGCGGCGCTCCGCGAAGAATTGCAGAGCGCCGCGCATAAAGACAGACAATCAGAGTGCGCGCAACCTGGCTACTACTGGTCAGTATCGGCGGACGCATCCGGCACTTCCGCCTGCCAGTCGAGGTCGGCGTACTCCGCCCAACTGACGCGCCTCAGACTGAGGGCGATGCGGCGCTGTTCCGGCTCGACGCGCATCACGCGCAACGTCACGATCTGGCCTTCCTTGACGATTTCCTTCGGGCTGTTTACCGGTTTGTCGCTCAGTTCGGACAGCGGAATCAATCCCTCGATGGCTTCGTCGTCCTTGAGCCGGGCGAAGGCCCCGTGCTTGGGATGCACCTTGATCACCTCGGCTTCCACGAGCTGCCCCGGCTTGTATCGCTTGTCCAGGTCGGCCCATGGATCCGCTTGCAGAGACTTGAGGCTGAGGCCGATGCGGCCTGAGTCGCGGTCGACGCTGATTACCTTCACAGTAACCGGGTCGCCCTCTTTGAGCAGTTCGCTGGGATGCTTGACGCGCTGATGCGACAACTCCGACAGGTGGATCATGCCGTCGGCCCCGCCGAGGTCTACGAACACGCCGAAGTCCTTCACGCTGCTGACCTCGCCTTCCATGACCTTGCCGACTTCGATTTCGCTCATCAGTTTGGTCTTCTGCGCCTCGCGGATTTCCTTGGACGCCGCGCGCTCGCTCAGGATCAGCCGGTTGCGCTCGCGGTCGATCTCGATGACCTTGACGTAGGTCTTCTGGCCGACCAGCTTCTGGTAGCGCTGCTCCGGCGGCTGACTCTCGTCGCCCATCATGCGCTGATGTTGCAGGCTCAACTGGGAGGCCGGCACGAAGCCGCGCAATCGCCCGATCTTGACGATCACGCCGCCCTTGTTGAACCCGGCGATCTGGCTCTCCATCGCCTCCTGCTTCTCGTGAAGCTCTTCGGCGAAGCGCCAGTCGCGCTCGTTGATGGCGCGCGCGAGCGACAGCACCACATTGCCGTTGCGGTCTTCGGGCGACAGGACGTAGGCGTACACCTCCTGCCCCACTTCAAGACTGAGGCGGAAGTCTTTGGGCAGCGCCTCAACTTCCTTGCCCGAGACGATGCCCTCCGACTTGGCGCCCAGGTCGATCAGGATCTCCCGGTCAGAAACGGCCGCGATTCGACCTGAAACCAGTTGGTTTCGCTTGGGTGGGTCGTAGCGCTCGGTCCTGGCGAGATACTCGCCAAGCGAGGCAGCGAAATTCTCTTCCCCTGCGGATTCAGACGGCGTCTGACTCACCGGGGACTCTCGGCTCTCCATACTCAGGTGTGCTTCCTTCGGCGTAAGATTCGCGTCCATTATACCCATATTTGCAGGACGGGAAAACGCTATAAAATCCCTGTTATGCTGGCGCTCGAACAAAGAATCCTCTCCGAAGGCCGCAATCTGGGGCAGGGCATTCTGAAGGTTGATTCCTTCGTGAATCACCAGGTGGACCCGGCGCTCATGATGGAATGCGGCCGTGAATTCGCCCGTCTCTTTGCGCCGCTGGGCGCGACCAGGATTCTGACCTGCGAAATCAGCGGCATCGCGCCCGCCATCATGACCGGCCTGGCGCTGAACCTGCCGGTGGTGTACGCGCGCAAGACCAAGCCTATCACCATGCCCGACACGGTGTTTCTGACCACCGCGCCTTCCCACACCAAAAAGCGCGATGTCGAGATCATGGCGTCGCCGGAGTATTTGCGGGCCGGCGAGCGCGTCCTCATCATCGACGACTTTCTCGCCACAGGGCAAACCATTCTGGCGCTGGCGCGCATTGCGCGCGCAGCCGGCGCGAAAGTGGTGGGCGTGGGCGCGCTGATCGAGAAGTCGTTTGAGGGCGGGCGCGCTGCGTTGCAATCGCTCGATGTGCCCATTCATGCGCTGGCCGTCATCACCGACATGCGCGATGGCCGCATCGTGTTTGCCGGCGACTCCGCCTAGCCCGATGGCTATTCCTGGCAGCGCTTCGTGTTGCGCCTGCTCGCCCCGGAGTCAGGCGCGGTGAAGGTATCGCTTGTCTTCACCGTGCTGAACGAGGCGGCCAGTTTGCCGGCGCTGCTCGACTCTATTGCCGCTCAGACCCGCTTGCCCGATGAAGTGGTGGCGTGCGATGGCGGCAGCGAGGATGAAACGGTTGACCTGCTGCGCGCCGAAGCGCGTTTCCCCGTGCGCGTCATCGTCGCGCCCGGCGCCAACATTTCGCAGGGCCGCAACCAGGCCATCGCCGCCGCGCAACATGAGCTGATCGCCTGCACCGATGCCGGCGTGCGCCTCGATCCGCGCTGGCTGGAACACATCGTTCAACCGATTGACGATTGGCGATTGACGATTGACGACTCTCAACGGTCAATCCAAAATCCAAAATCCAAAATCCAAAATCCACACTGGGTGGCCGGCTTCTTTCTCCCCGACCCCCGGCCGGGCGTCGCCTTCGACGCCGCGATGAGCGCCACGGTGCTGCCGCTGCGCGATGACATCCAGCCGGCTCGTTTCCTGCCCTCGTCGCGCTCGGTGGCTTTTCGCAAATCGGCCTGGCAGACAGTCGGTGGCTACCCCGAGTGGCTGGATTACTGCGAGGACTTGATTTTCGATTTCAAGTTGCGCGACAGGTTCGGCCCGCCGGCCTTTGCGCCCGATGCAATCGCCCATTTCCGTCCGCGCACCTCGCTTGGCGCGTTCATCCGGCAATATTACCGCTATGCGCGCGGCGACGGCAAGGCCAACCTGTGGCTGAAGCGCCATCTGGCGCGCTATGCGACGTATCTGGCGGCTTTGCCGGCGCTGCTGGCCGGCATCCTGTTCGGAGCGTCGCCGGCGCTGCAAGCCGGTTGCGCCGCGCTGCTCGCGCTGGGCGCGGCGGTCTACCTGCGCGCGCCCTGCCGCCGACTGCCGCGCCTGTGGCAATCGCTCTCCGCCGGCGGCAAGGTGAAGGCCGTAGCGTGGATACCCGTCATCCGCGCAGCCGGCGACATCGCCAAGATGGCCGGCTACCCGGTTGGTCTGGCGTGGCGATTCCATCGCCGATTGCCGATTGTGGATGATTGACGATTCCCCCTTGTCTCAATCGCTCAATCATCAATCGTCAATTTCTCAATCGTCAATTACTCGATCCCCGGCAGCGGCTGCCGGTGCACCAGGGTTGCCGAAGCCTGAGCCACCGGCATCAACACCACGTCATTGATGTTGACATGCGGCGGGCGCGTGGCGCAGTACAGCACCACATCGGCCACATCCTCGCCGCTGAGCGGGCGCAGGCCCTCATACACCTTTTTGGCGCGCTCAGCGTCGCCGTGAAAGCGCACGATGCTGAATTCAGTCTCGACCAGGCCGGGATCCACCGAGGTCACGCGCACCGGCGTCCCGTTCAGATCCATCTTCAGCCCTTCGGTGATGGACTTGACGGCGGCTTTGGTGGCGCAGTACACCGCGCCGTTTGGATAGACGGCGTGGCCGGCGATGGAGCCGATGTTGATGATGTGGCCGCGCTGGCGCGCCACCATACCCGGCGCAACCGCGCGCGTCACGTACACCAGCCCCTTGATGTTCGTGTCCACCATCTCGTTGACATCCTGCAGGTCGTACTCATGCAGTTTGGTCAGCCCGCGACTGAGGCCGGCGTTGTTGACGAGGATATCAATCGCCTGCCACTCCTCCGGCAGGCCGGCAATCGCCGTCTCCACAGCGGCCTGGTCGCGCACGTCGAGCGCGAAGCAATGGCAGGGGACGTTCAATTCGCCGGCCATTGCTTGCAGCCGGTCAAGCCGGCGCGCGCACAGCAACAATCGGGCGCCGGCTGCGGCGAACGCGCGCGCGCACGCTGCGCCGATCCCGCTGCTGGCGCCGGTGATGAACACGATCTTGTCTTTCACGCTGTATGTCATGGGGTGTGCCTCGTTCAGTATGAATCAGGATGAATGGCGCGCTTGCGCGCTCAGGTTTTCATAGATGGACTCAAGACGGGGGAGGATGGCGCGCCAGTCGTAGTGCGCCGCCACAAATGCCCGCGCCCGCCGGCCCAGCTCTGCGCGCCGGCCCGGATCGCGCAATAGTTCTACCACTGCCTGCGCGAATGCTTCAGCGGTGTCGGCAATAACCAGTTCATGCCCCGATGTGACCTCGAACCCCTCGCACCCGCGCGAGGTCGTCACGATGGCGCGCTGCATCGACATCGCTTCGAGCAGTTTGAAGCGCGTGCCGCTGCCCACCAGCAGCGGCGCAACGTACACGTCGGCCTGCTGGATGAACGGGCGGGTGTCTGCCACAGCGCCGGTCAGCGTGACATGCGGATCGCTGCGCAACGGATCGAGCCGGGGGCTGGGATTCTGGCCCACGATCATCAGGCGCGTTTCGGGAATCTCGCGGCGGATCAGCGGCAGCACGGCGCCGGCAAACCACAGCGCGGCATCGACGTTCCAGCGGAAATCCATCTTGCCGGTGAACACCAGCGCCGGCCCGTTTGTATGGGATGGCGTGTCCTGCGCGTTGTAGCTCTCTACGTCGATGCCGTTGAAGATGACCTGCGGTCGAATGGCCGGGTCGAGCCGGCCGATCGCCCCGGCATCCTGTGGCGACACGCACAGTGTGGCGTGCGCGGCGCGCGCGATGCGGCGCTCGAATTGCGTCAGGCGTTGCCAGTTGACGAAGGAGTATGCGGCGGCGTGCCAGCGCCGGGGATTGCGCAGGTCGGCCTCGAAGGCGCGCTGCTGCAACTGGTACTCGCAGTTGTGATCGTCGAACACGATTGACGATTGACAATTGACGATTGACGATTGCAACGCATAGCGGGCGAGTTCGATGCCTTCGATCTGGATGATGTCGAAGGGCTGCGCGCGCGTCCATGCCTCGAACTGGGCGGCGAATGCCGGCGACCACAATCGCCAGGCCATGTCGGGCAGGGATGAGGTGAGCAGTGTGCGCAGGCGTTGCCGGGTTGTTCGGCGCGGCACAGGCAGGGCGCGCGCCTCGGCGCAGACCTGGCGCACCTCGGCCGGCATGTCAGCCAGCGCGCGCGTCTCGCCGGCCGGCAGACTCTCGTCAAAAGATAGCAACCAGATTTCGTGCCGGCCGGCCAGCCCGGAGATCAGCCCCCAGTTGCGCAGGGCAGTGCCCTGGCGCGGCGGAAATGGCAACTGGGGTGTGAGGAACAGCAGGCGCATGATGTGCGTGCGATTGTAGCGGATGCGGTCAGACTGATTGGTACACGCGCCACGTGGCTTGCGCCGTTTGGCGCCAGGAGAACTCTCCCGCGCGCGCCAGCCCAAGCTGCGCGTGCCGTGCGCGCAGGGCGTCATCCTGCCAGGCGCGCCGCAACAGGCCGGCCAGCGCGTCGGCGTCCAGCGGGTCGTGAAACAGTGCCGCGTCGCCGGCTACTTCGGGCAGCGCGCCGGCGTTGCTGCAAATCACCGGCGCGCCGCGTTGCATGGCGTCGAGCACCGGCAGTCCGAACCCCTCGCACAGCGATGGAAAAACAAACACGCGCGCGCCGCGATACAGGCTGTCCAGCTCGGCGTCGGACACGCGCCCGGCAAACTGAATGCGCGTGGCAAGACCCAGCTCGTCGGCCAGGCGCGCAGGATCGCCGCCGGCCCAGCCCTGCTCGCCGACAATGACCAGCCGGAAATCGGCGGGCATATCGCGCCATGCGGCCAGCGCCGACAGCAGCGTGACCAGATTCTTGCGCGGCTCGAACGTGCCGACGAACAGCGCGTAGGGCGCGCTTTCGTGTTGCGTGTTGCGTATTTCGTATTGCGTATTTCGTATTGCGTACTCCGGGTCTCGCGCTCTGTCTTCTGGGTTCTGTCTTCTGGGTTCTGTCTTCCGTCTTCTGTCGCCTGTGCTCTGTCTTCTGGGTTCTGTATTCTGTATTCTGGAGTCTGGACTGGCGGCTTCGTGGATGACGCTGATTTTGTCCGGCGGGGTGGCCGGCAGCAGGCGCAATAACTCGTCGCGGGTGAAGCGCGACACGGCGATGATGCGATCGGCGCGGCGGACTGACCAGCCGATGCGGCCATAGTAACGCAGGCCGGCGGCGTCCATCACTTCGGGATGCTCCATGAAGTACAGGTCGTGCACGGTGATGACTTTGCGGAAGCGTCCGCGCGCGGTGATGAAGTCGGGGCTGTGCAGCACGTCGATGCGCCGGGGAGCCAGTTCGAGCGGCAGCGTCAGGTGTTCGTAGCGGTGGTGCGCCGGCGTGACCGCGCGGATAACGCCCGCGCCGGCCGGCAGCCAGGCTGTGTCGCTGTCGCGCCGGTCGAGCAGGACGCGCAGAAGAGGCATCCCCTCGCTTTGGCGCGCTTCGTCGCGCCAGGCGCACAGGGCGCGGACGAGCTGGCGCGCGTACTGGGCAATGCCGGCTTTGCGGTAGTACATCAGCCGGCAGTCGATCGCAACCACAGGCAGGCGCGTCATAGCAGCACGGCCTGTTCATGCTTGAGCAGCCATTCCTTGGCCGCCAGCCCGCCTGAGTAGCCGGTCAGCTTGCCTTTGGCGCTGAGCACGCGATGGCAGGGAATGACGATGATGAACGGATTGCGGGCCACGGCGCGGCCTGCGGCGCGCGTGGCGGTAGGCCGGCGCACCCGACGGGCGATCTCGGCGTAGGTGATGGTCTCGCCCAGCCCGACCGAAGCCACTACTTGCCAGACCTGGCGCTGGAAGGCCGTGCCCAGCGACAGATCGAGCGGCAGGTCAAAAGCGGCGCGCCGGCCCCGGAAATACTCGCGGAGTTGGCGGCGGGCCTGATTGAGCAGCGCGCACGACTTGCCGGTGGGGGTGTTTGCCGGCGCCATGCGCACGCTGGTGACGCTGGAGCGTGTGCCTTCGATCAACAGCGTGCCGATGGGCGTATCCAGTGAGGTTTGAAACATGACAGGCCCCGCAGTGACAGTACCCGCTTCGCTTGCGTCGTCAGGCTCAAGCGCCCGCGTCGATCATTATAATGAGCGCGAGGCAAACATGCTTTCACATGACAGGCTGATTGAACTATACCGGCTGATGGCGCTTATCCGCCACTTCGAGTTGCGCGCTATTGACGAGCGCCGGCAGGGACTGATCCCCGGATTCATCCATCCCTATGTGGGCGAGGAGGCTTGCGCCGTCGGCGCCTGCGCGGCGCTGAACCGCGACGATGTGATCACCAGCACGCATCGGGGGCACGGCCATCTGATCGCCAAAGGCGGCGATGTGCGCCTGATGATGGCTGAGCTGGCGGCGCGCGAGACCGGCTATTGCGCCGGCAAGGGCGGCTCGCTGCATATGACCGATTTCGATCTGGGCATCATGGGCGCGAATGGCATTGTGGCCGGCGGCATTCCGATGGCGGTGGGCGCTGCCCTGGCGTTCAAGAAACAGGCGGCCGGCGGCGCGCCAATGCGCGTGGCGCTGTCGTTTTTTGGCGACGGCGCGACGAATGAGGGCGCCTTTCACGAAGCCTTGAACCTGGCCGGCCTGTGGAAGCTGCCCGTCATCTTCTTCTGTGAGAACAACCTGTACGGCGAGGGCACGCCGCAACACAAGCAGGCGCCGGTTAGCCAGCTCAGCCTGCGGGCGCAGGGATACGCCATGCCCGGCGTGACAGTGGATGGCAACGATGTGCTGGCGGTGTATGAGGCAACCCGCGCCGCTGTGGAGCGCGCCCGGCGTGGCGAAGGTCCCACCCTGATCGAGGGTCTGACTTACCGTTATCGGGGGCACTATGAAGGCGATCCCCAGGTGTACCGTTCGCGGCAGGAAGTGGCCGAGTGGGAAGCCCGCGATCCCATTCCTCGATTCAGGCGCTGGTTGGTAGAGGCCGGCGTCTCCGAGTCTGACATCGAGGAGGCTGAGGGACAGGTGCTGGCAGTGGTGGATGAAGCTGTGGATTATGCGCGCAATGCTCCGCCGGCTCGCGTTCAGGATGCCCTGTATGGGGTCTATGGCAACACGCATAACGACGCGGTTTTCTAGGGAATTTCTCAGTATTTTCGCATTGTGCCGGCAGCCCACTTATCCACAAACGCTGTTCATTATCCCCAGAAGAATAGTGACTTGTCCACATTGCGCCGGTTTGTGTAGCTTCTGACGCCTTTACTTAACCCGGTGTTAACGCTTTGACAAACTGAGATGCCGCCTACCGGTACGATGCGCCTGGCCGGCAATCCCTATATCTGGCGTTTGTTTGTGCCGGGCGAAGTGTGCATAAGCGTCTCCCCCTGTGAGCAGGTTGTGGAAAAGAAGAATGCGCTGAGAGCACTGATATGACGCAGAGCGCGGTTCGCGCATGGCATGCCACTGCGCATTTTGCCCGGCATGTCCTGCCTAAAATTGTCGCGGGGGGGCTGTTGCTCATCACGCTGAATTACGATGTGCCATTGCCCTCGGATCGATCCTATGTCATGGATCGGTTGCTGGCCGGCTATCACTTCGATTTTGTCACCTGGATTGCCGGCGCGGCTGCCGGGAAGCTGGGGTATGAGTTCGTCCGGCCGCACGATGGCATGACCGACGCTGACCAGGTCGCCTTTGTGCGCGATTTCATGCGTCGTGTCGGCGAGTATCAGCGTCTGGAGAGCGAGATTCGCCGCATCTACATTGATCCCAATGTTGCCGATCACGAAGCAGCTTCAGCCCGGTTGCGCGCGCAGCGCGACCAGATGCGCCGCGAGATGAATGCGCGCCAGTATCTGGCCGAAGCGATTCTCCAGGAACAGGTCGAAGCGATTCTGCGCGAGGAGGAATTTGCGCTGGGCGGACAGGTGATGCCGCCGCTGCGTTTTCGCTTTACGCCCCTGCCCTATATCCTCATCGTCTCGCCGCGCGATCGGATTGTGACCATCGACCAGCGCGGACTGCAAACCGGTCTGACGGTGGACGAGCAGGACCGCATCGAGCGTATGGTGGCCGAGCGATTCAATGTTTCGACCCTGGTGACGCCGATCGGCGGCCTGGCGGCGTATCCGACCATGCTGCCTGAGACATCGTCGCTCCGTTTTGCCATCCGCACGGCGGCCCACGAGTGGGCGCACAACTATCTCATGGTCACACTGGCGCCGGTGGCCCTGCGCTATCTGGATGACCCGACCTCGCGTGTGATTAACGAGACGACGGCCAGTATTGTGGAAGATGAGGTCGCCGAGCGCGTGTTCCGGCGCTTCTATCCCGAACTGGCGCGCCCTGACGAGCCGGCGCCGGCCACCCCCCCCTCGGCCCCCGCGCCGCCGGGGCCGGACGAACCGCCCCCCTTCGATTTTCGCGCCGAGATGCGCGAGACGCGCCTGCGTGTGGATGATCTGCTGGCAGCCGGCCGGATCGAGGAGGCCGAAGCATACATGGAAGCGCGCCGCAAGCTGTTCGTTCAGAACGGCTACGGCATCCGCAAACTCAACCAGGCGTATTTTGCTTTTCACGGCGCCTACAACGCCGTGCCGGGCGGCGCGCCCACAGCCGGCCGCGACCCGATCGGGCCGGCGGTTCAGGCGTTGCGCCAGCGCAGTCGTTCGGTCGGCGAGTTCCTGCGCGCCATCAGCCGGGTTGCAACGCTCGACGATGTGGAGCGCGCGCTGCAATAGCGCGCTGCAATAAGGCCGTGTCGAGGCTGGAGGCTGGACGGCGCGCGCGCTGGCTGGGTTGCGTGAGGCAATATCCCTTCTGCGCGCGGAAATGTCCGCCGTGTTGCTCCGAAAATTCCGAGCCGCATGGCGGTAACTTCGGACAGGGTCGGTGTTACCATCCGGTCAGCACGACAGGATATGACATGGGTCTATGGCAGGGACATTGGACGCGCGCGCAAAGGTCAACGCCGAGTTCGGGCGCTTGCTCAGCGGCGCCATCAACAGCATCGCCACCTGCGAGGGCAGGACGGCCCCGATCGTGGAGCAGGAGCTGGGCCAGCAGATCGGCCTGACGGTGGCTTCGATCCAGCGTTACAAAAGCGGCCGGCTGCCGCCCGATCCGCGCGCAATTCGCATCTTTGCCGAAGCCGGCGTCCGCCGGGGATACCTGAACCGGCGCTGGCTGGCGCATCACGTTCAGCGCATGGCGCGGGCCGGCAACCCGGCGGAGGCGGAAGGCTGGCTGGCACGTATGCAGGCGCTGGCGGCGATGAATGCGCTGCCGGGCGATGTGGCCGAGCCGTATCACCACAGCCTGGCGACGTATCATCTGGCGCGCGGCGCGGTGGATGAGGCGGAGCGCGAGTGGCGCGCGCTGCTGGCCGGCCTCGCAGAAGCGCCTGCCTCCGAGGCTGCTTCGGCGCGGCTGGTGGCCCTGAAGTGGCTGGCGACCTGTTTGCGCCAGAAAGGCGATCTGACGCAGGCCCGGCAGGTCTTGTCGGATGCGCTGAGCATGGCCGGCGACGCGGCCCCTGTGCGCGCCACGCTGTCATTGCAACTGGAGCTGGCGCGCGTGCTGCTGGAGGAAGGCCATCTTGAGGCCACAGAGCAGCTTGTGGCCGAGTGCCGCGAGCAGGTTGCGCGCCATGCGGTGGAACGCCACATGCCGGATGTGTGTTTTGTGCAGGGGCAGGTGCTGCGCGCGCGGGGCGATATGGCCGGCGCGCGGCGCGCCCTGACCGAAGCGCGCGACGGCTTCGAGCGGATCGGATTGCGCCGGGAGATCGACGAGGCGCGCGC
>CALBEF010000077.1 GCA_937927775.1 uncultured Anaerolineae bacterium
CGCCTGACCCGCAACCGGCCAACAACGTCTTCACCGCGCCGGTGCAGATCACCTGGCCGTCCACGCTGTATCTCTCGATGGCGCCCTCGGCCAACCCGCTCACCTCCGATCAGCGCGTCACCTTCACCGTGAACATCACGCGCGAAGGGCCGGACGTGATCCTGCGCAACATCACGATCCCGATCCCGCTGAACCTGTCGCCGATCGAGGTGTGGGAGAACGTGGGCTACTGGCCGGCGCGCTGCGGCATCACGGAAACGCTGGACGTGCCCAGCGGCCAGTCGTTCGCCTGCCACACGCTCGGCATCGGGGCAACGGGCGCGCAGGTGTTCGTCGTGTTCGAGCCGGACGTGGATTCATTCGACTTCGCGCTGACGGCGCGCGCGCATGGCGACTGGGCGCCCCTGGCGGTCGGTCAATCCCCGACGGTCACGGTGATTAAGCCTGTGGCAGACATGGCCATCGCTCAGGCGGTTGAAACGCCCGCCGGCCTGCTGACCGGCGACGCGCTGACCTACACCCTGTTTGTCACCAACCTCGGCCCGCTGAACGCGACCGCCGTGCAGGTGACCAGCACCGCCGACGCGGCTATCAGCCTGACGGCGTGCAGCGCGCAAAGCGGCGCGTGTGTCATCGCCGGCAACGGCATCAACGCAACGCTGGGGACGCTAACGCCGGGCGTGAGCCGGCAGATCACCGTGCAGGCCGCGCTGACCGGCGCTGCGCCGATCGGCGCACTCGTTGCGCACACGGCCTTCGTCACCACCACCGCGCGCGACGACGCGCCGGCCAACAACCGCGCGACGGCCACGGCGCAGACGCGCGACTACCCGATCCTGGGCGTGACGCTCGCCTCCAACGCGCCGCAGCCGCCCGCGCCGGACGGCCTGGCATACCTCACGGCAACCGTGATCGGCGGCACAAACGTGAGCATGACCTGGAGCCTGGGCGATGGCGCTGTCGCGTTTGGCCCAACCGCGACGCGCGCTTACAGCGTTCCATTTAGCCCGGCCTACTCTGTCACGGTGTTCACCGCCGTGTTCACCGCGTTCAACAGCGCCGGCGCGGTCGTCGCCAGCCTGCCGATCACCATCCAGGAAGGCGCGCCGCAGTGGCGCGGGTGGCCGGCGGTGTGGTTCGAGTCCACGCTGGATAGCTACGGCGAGGCGCTGGCCGGCCAACCGTTCACCATGTTCGTGTATCTCACTTCTACCGCCAGCAACGCTTCGGTGGCGGTGGACTGGGCCGATGGCACGGTGGTCACACAGCCGGCCAACCTGTTCCAGGTCAGCGGGCCGGAAGTGTGGCGCTATGCCGTGTTCACCCACACGTATGGCGTCGGCGGCGAAGTGGATCCGATCACCATCACAGCGTTCAACCGCGCCGGTATGATTGGGCCGCGCAACCCGTTCGTGCGCGTGCGGCAGAGCATCCTCGACGCCGGCATGACGTTCAGCTTCACTGCGCCGGCCTACACTGCTGTGGGCGCGCCGACGCCGTTCACGCTCACCACCAGCGGCGGCTATCCGCTCTTCTTCTCCTACGACTTCGACACCGACGGCACGTTCGACGACTGGGGCGGCTGGCCGAATCTGCGCCAGGACAACAAGCTGTGGACGTATAGCGCGCCGGGCGCGTACACGGCCACCGTCGTCATCGAGAATGATCTGGACTATCCGTTTGGGCTGGGCGTGAATTATCTGACGCTGACGGCGCAGGTGTGGGTCAGCAGCTTTGTGCCGATTGAGGGTCTGGCCGCTCTGAGCAGCAGCCCGACTGCGCTGGGCCAGAGCACACAGTTCACTGCCACTCAGACCAGCGGCAACCTGATCACCTACCTGTGGGACTTCGGCGACGGCGTCACCGAGACGACCACCCAGCCTGTCATCGCGCATCTCTACGCCCTGCCGGGGAGCTACACGGCGACGCTGACGGCGACGAATGCGCTGAACCAGCAAACCGCGACCACTGTGGTCGAGGTGCAGCAGCCGGTGGCCGGCCTGAGCGCCTCGGCCAGCGGACCGACCTTCCTGGGGCAGCCCACGGCGCTGGCTGCCGCGCTGGACGCCGGCTGGCCGGTCAGCTTTACCTGGGAACTGGGGGACGGCAACTTTGCCTACGGCCCGTTTGTCGCCCACGTCTACCCAGCCGTGGGCGCTTACACGGCTGTGTTGACGGCGTTCAACGCGCTGGGCGCGCAAGTCGTCAGCGTCACGCTGGTCATCACCGACGCGCCGCCGGTGGGCCTGAGCGCCGCCGTCGACGCGCCCCGGCGCATCGGCGAGCCGGTGCAGTTCACAGCGACGGTCGCCGCCGGCAGTGGCCTCAACTACGAATGGGACTTCGGCGACGGCGTGGTGTTGCAGGGCCAGAGCCAGAGCCACGCTTACGACGCGCCGGGGGTGTATGTCGCCATCGCGCGCGTCTGGAACGCCAACGGCGCACTGAGCGCGACGCTGCCGGTCACCGTCCTTGTCTCTCAGGCGCAGACGCCCGCAACACAAGTAGCGGCGACGGAAGCCGAAGGCAGCGCGACGATCACCGTGTCGCTCTCAGCGCCGCTGCCGATGGCCGTCGGCCTGGCGTATGCCACCGTGGACGGCACGGCGCTGGCCGGCAGCGACTACGTCTACAGCGCCGGCGTGCTGCGCTTCGCGCCGGGCGAGACGGTCAAGACGATCGTTGTGCCGATCCTGGACGACGGCAGCCCTGAGCCGGATGAGTGGTTCTTTGTGCACATTGGCGAACCCGACCCGGCGCTGGCCGAGATGCAGATGAATCGCTTGTCCACTACAAGAGAAACGATGACACTCGAGGCAGCGTCTACGGTCGTGCGCGTGCTGATCCCCGGCGCGCATCACCTGTATCTGCCCATCGCGCGGAGGGGCGAATGAAACGAACGACCTGGCTGATGTGTGTGTCTTTTGGCGCAGCGATGGCGCTGTGGCTGAGCGCGCGGCCGGCCACGGCGCAGAGCTGCTTCGCCACCATTGATGCCACGACGGTGTATTCCAGCGCCGACGCGCAGGCCGTGCGCGACGCGGTGAGCGCCGCCGCGCCGGGCGACGTGGTGCGTGTGGCCGGCGTGTGCGCCGGCGTCAGCGGCGGCCAGGTGGTGGCGGTGAACCTGCCGCTGACCGTGCGCGGCGGCTACACGACGACGAACTGGAGCAGCAGCGACCCGGACGCGCATCCTACCGTGCTCGACGCGCAACAGGCCGGCCGCGTGGTCTATGCCACTCAGCCGATCACGCTGGAGAATCTGATTGCGCAGAACGGGCGTTGGACGGCGACCGGTTTCCCGTCCGGCGGGGCAGTGTCCGCTGAAAGCGCCGCCGTCATCAGCAACACGCTGATCCGCTGGAGCGAGATCACCGAAGGCAGCGGCGGCGGCTTGTATGTAGGCGGGCCGGCGACGGTGACGCACAGCGTCCTGGTCAGCAACGCGGCGCGCTATCGCGGCGGGGGAGCGTCCTTCGGCAGCTCGGCGCTGGTGATCGCCTCGTCGTTCCTCAGCAACACGGCGAGCGATTTTAGTTTCGGCTTTGGCGGCGGGGCGAACTTTGGCTTCAACGCGCCGGCCACGGTGCTGAGCAGCACGTTCGCCGGCAACACGGCCAGCGCGCAGGCCGGCGGCGCGCGCTTCGACAATATCGCTGCGCTGCGCAACGTCACGTTCACGCACAACGCGGCGCGCGGCATCGGCGGCGCGATCTTCAGCAACGAGACCCATGCCCAGGCAGTGACCTTCAGCCACAATCAGGCCACCTCACTCGGCAGCGGCGGCGCGCATTTCAACTGGATCACCTTCCTGACCGACACCACGTTCTACAGCAACAGCGCGGTCTTCGACGGCGGCGGGGCTTACTTCAACTTGTCCTCGTTTGGCGGCCTGGCCGCCCTGCGCAACGTGGCCTTCCTGAGCAACACAACCGGCGAGCGGGGCGGCGGGGCCTTCGCGCGCAGCGGTATGCGGCTGGACGGTGAAGGGGTGACCTTTATCGGCAACCAGGCGCAACAAGAGGGCGGCGGGCTATTCACGCAGTTGCCCGCGCGCCTGAGCGACGCGCAATTCATCGGCAATGCCTCCGGCGCATCCGGGGGCGGGGTGTTTTTTGGGCAGCCGGCGACGTTGACCCATGCGCTGTTCCTCGGCAACACCGCGCAGGGACTGGGCGGCGGCGCGCTCTTTGCGGCGTCTCCGCTGCTGCAAATGCCGATCACCTTCACCGGCAACACAGCAGGAGCTTTCGGCGGCGGGGCGCACGTCAGCGCGACGCTGACCTTGAGCGGCGGGGGATTCATCGGCAACGGCGCCGGCCTGCGCGGCGGCGGCTTGTCGGTGGCTGGAGCACTCACGCTGAGCGCGACACGCTTTGAGGGCAACACAGCGCTGGGCGCGCAGGGATGGGGCGGCGGCTTGTATGCCGGCGGGCCGGCGACGCTCGACGGCGTGACTTTTGCGGCGAACAGCGGGCGACACGGCGGCGGGGCGTATCTGGCCGGCGCGGCGACGCTGACCGGCGCGACGTTCATCAGCAACACTGCGCTGGCCAACGGCGGTGGAACAATCATCATCGGCAACGCGACGATCAGCGCCGGCGTGTTCTCCGCAAATCGCGCGCTGGGGGGCGGCATTGCGATGCTCGGAGCGGGTGACGCCTCGTGGATGGGGCCGGCGGCGTTGGTCGCGCTCAACGGATCCGGGGGCGGCGCGGCGCTGTTCGGCGCAACGACGATCAGCAGCAGCGTCTTCCTCAACAACCAGGCGGCGGAACACGGCGGCGGCGCGTATGCCTGGGGCGCAGCAAGCGGCGCGCGCGTCGTCTGGCGCGGCAATCGCGCGGCGCAGTGCGGCGGCGGGTTGCGCCTGGCCGGCATGACGGTCGGCGGGCGCTCGCAATGGGTCAACAGCCTGTGGGCCGGCAACAGCGCGGCGATGGGCGCGGCGTTGTGCGCGGCGCACGAGGGCAGCGATGACACCCTCAGCTTGTTGCACGTCACGCTGGTCAGCCCGACGCTGGCCGGCGCGGAAGCCGTGCGCGTGGAAGCCGGCGCGGTGTATCTGACCAACACGCTGATCGCTTCGCACACGGTGGGCGTGACGCGCCTGGACGGCGCGGCGCAGGTGGCGCATGTCTTGATCGCCGGGGCGAGCGCGCCGCTCAGCGGCACGGTGGCGCAGGCCGGGCCGGTGTTTGGCGGGCCGGCGCGCTTCGTGGATCATGTGAACTATCAACTGGCCCCGCTCAGCCTGGCGATTGACGGCGGCACCCCGCATGGCGTAGGCGTTGATTACTTCGATAATCCGCGCCCGCAGGGTGGCGCGCCGGACATCGGCTATGCCGAGTCGGCCTATCAGTTGCGGCGCGTCTTTGCCCCGGCCGTGAGGCGATGAGGAATCAAACATGCCACACGCCACAATGGAGCGCGATGTAGAGATGCGTCTGCCTGCGCCGGCTGCGCGCATTTGGCTGGAGGTCAAAGATCATTCGCCCTGCGCTGCGCGACAGGCCGGCTATACGCTGGCATCTATGCGCGATGGCGCCTGCGCCGCGCAGGGTGGCCGCGCAGCTTCAGCGGTCAGGCAGCAGGGGACGGGCTCGGTTGCTTTTGGGCGCAGCGCTGTTCCAGCCAGGCATACCACTGCTCCATGCCCAGGCCGGTGCGGGCGGACACCTCGAATACAGTCGCCTGCGGCGCAATGCGCCGGATGTTGTCGAGCGCAGTCGCGCGGTCGAAGCCGGCGGCCTCGGCGATGTCCATCTTGTTCACGATCACCACGTCGGCGGTCTTGAACATGACCGGGTATTTGAGCGGCTTGTCCTCGCCTTCGGTGGCGGCCAGCAGCACGACGCGCAGGTTTTCGCCCAGGTCATAGCCGGAAGGGCAGACCAGATTGCCCACGTTTTCAATGATGAGCACATCCAAATTATCGAGGTTGAGCTGGCCGGCTGCCTTGCCCACCATCTCCGCTTCGAGGTGGCACATGTCGCCGGTGGTGATTTGAACCGCTTGCGCGCCGCTGCGGGCGATGCGCTTCGCGTCGTTGTCGGTGGCGAGATCGCCCACGATCACCGCGCCGCGCAGCCGGCTCCGCAAGTCGGTCAGCGTGCGCTCGATAAACGCCGTCTTGCCGGAGCCCGGCGACGACAGCACATTCAACACCAGCAGCCGCCGCGATGCAAACAAGCTGCGATTGCGCGCCGCAAACACATCGTTCTTCGAGAGGATGCCCTCGTTAACTGCGATGGTCTGCGCGGAAAGACTGTCGCCTGCTATCTGCTTCATTTCATTCTCACTCATTCGCCATCTGTCATCTGTCGTCTGTCGTCTGCTGTCTGTTGCGACACTTCCAGAAACGCCAGCTCCAGTTCGCGGCCTTTGCGAATTTGGACGTTCAAGCTGCCGCACTGCGGGCACTCGTAGAAGTAACCGTCCGGCTCGAACTCGATCTGACAGGCCGGACAATAGCACACTGCCGGCACACGTTCGATCTCCAGTGTGGCGCCTTGCGCCGGCGTGCCCTGCGTCACCACATCGAACGCGAATTCCAGCGCCTCCGGCACAACGCTCGACAATGCGCCCACGCGCATGTGAATGCGATGAATGCGCGTGGCGTTCTGGCGCCGCATGTGCTCCAGCGCAATCTCCAGCGCGTTTTGCATGATCGAAACTTCGTGCATCTCGATTTTGGATTTTAGATGTGGGATTGTGGATTTTCGAGTGGGGAGACGCAGGCGTCGTCAGCCGATAATCGTCAATCCTGAATCGTCAATCGTCACTTGCTCTCAGCCATTCCAGCGCGCGCGCGACGGCCTGATCGGCCAGCGCGTCGGTGGCCGGCGACAGGCTTTGCTTGAAGCCGAACCGGTAGCCGCGCACGGAAATCACGATGCCCTCCGGCGCGCGGCCATATGCCGCCTGCGCCAGCGCCAGCAGCGTGTCGGGCGTGAGGTGGTGGGTAAACGGCGAAGACTGGAAAATCGCCTCCGCCTCGGCGATGTTCAGGTCGTCCGGATAAGCGCCGGTGTGGGCGTCCACAAAACACACGCGATCATAGCGCGCGATGGTCTCGGCCATTTCGGGCGTCAATTGCAGGGTCGCCAGCAGGCTGGGGCTGTTGCGCTCTGGCAGCAGTTCCAGCGCGCTCTGGGCGATCCACGCGCCCGGCAGCCGCGCGGCCAGTCGCTCGACGATGCGCCATCCCACGCCGTCGTCCTCGCGGTCGGGATTGCCGTAGCCGATGATGAGCGCGCTTTTCATGACGCGCGTGATTGTAGCAGCCTGCGGGTTGATATACTCAGTTTGTATGCCCGTCGAGATACCCGCCGACAAAATGGCCGACTATCGTGAGATGGCCCGCCGCCGGCATCAGCAGGAGCTGGCGCGCTTGCAGGCCGCGTTGCAGGCCCGCGAGGCGCTGGCGTGGCAACTGGCCCGCCGCGCCGCGCAGTTGCTGCGGGAGGACTTCGGCGCGTCGCGCGTGGTTGTCTTCGGCTCGCTGATTCAGCCGGGCATGTTCAATCTGCATTCGGATGTCGATCTGGCGGCCTGGGGCATTCAGCCGGAAGACACCTTCCGCGCCATCGGCGCGGTGCACGACCTCAGCAGCGAGATCGAGCTGAATCTGGTGGATGTCGCTGTCGCGCGACCGTCTGT
This sequence comes from uncultured Anaerolineae bacterium, assembly GCA_937927775.1. Taxonomy (GTDB): domain Bacteria; phylum Chloroflexota; class Anaerolineae; order J036; family Brachytrichaceae; genus Roseilinea. The sequence goes on from CALBEF010000077.1 coordinate 7,663, forward strand.
GTATCGCGCTATCCTGGCGCAGGGAGTCGATCTATGATTGAACGTTACGCCCTGGTCAGCGGACGCATTCGAGCCGAGATGGCCGATCTCGACCGCGTTGTGGAGCGGGCGATTCAGGCCATGCGACACAGCAGGACAAGCCCTGCCGAGCAACCCTTCCTCGTGGACGCTGCGGCGCTGAATCTGCATGACTTCTACACCGGCATCGAGCGCCTCTTCCAGCAGATTGCTCTGAATGTAGACCGTGTCGCGCCTGAGGGCCGCGACTGGCATCGGGAGTTGTTGCGCCAGATGAGCGTCGAAGCGCCGGGGATTCGCCCCGCTGTGCTGTCTGCCGAAACTGCCCGCGCCCTGGATGAATATCTGCGCTTCCGTCATGTCGTGAGAAATGTCTATGCCTTCGAGTTCGACCCCGATCGTGTCTGGCGACTGGTCGAGCGCGTGGGCGGTTGCCATGCGCGGGCGCGGGCCGATCTGCTGGCCTTTTCGGACTATCTGGAAAATCTGGCGCGCGCCGGCTGACCGGATGCGCGCCCATTGTGCTCAACGAGACCAACTATGATCTTTCTGACCCAACACGCCATGCCCGGCGGAACGCGCTGGGCCGCCCAGGGCTACTATCTGCCCGAAGGCTTCACCCTCAGCCTGCTGCTCACCATGCAGCGCGCCGGCATCCATGCGCTGTTGCGCACGCTGCCCGGCACAGAGAAAGCCGAAGACCCGCTGGTTGCGCCCATCGAGAACGACCAGGAAGTGTGGGCCTGCGGTGTGACCTATCTGCGCAGCCGCGACGCGCGCAAGGCTGAATCGCAGGTGGGTGATGTGTACCAGATGGTGTACGACGCCGAGCGCCCGGAGATTTTCTTCAAGTCCATCGGCTGGCGCGTCGTTGGCTACGGCGAGCCGGTGCGCATCCGCGCCGACAGCGCGTGGAACGTGCCGGAGCCGGAACTGACCCTGGTGGTCAACCGCTGGCAGGAGATCATCGGCTTCACGCTGGGCAACGACATGTCCTCGCGCAGCATCGAGGGCGAGAATCCGCTGTATCTGCCGCAGGCCAAGATTTACAACGGGTCTTGCGCGCTGGGGCCGGGCATTGTGATTGCCGATCCGCACGAGATACGCGACCTGCCCATCCGCCTGGAGATCCTGCGTGATGGCGCGCCGGCCTTTCAGGGCGAGACCAGCCTGAAGAACATGAAGCGCAACTATGAAGAGCTGGTGAGTTACTTGTTCCGCGAAACCGACTTCCCTGAAGGCGCTTTTCTCATGACCGGCACCGGCATTGTGCCGCCGGAATCGTTCACCTTGCGCGCCGGGGACGTTGTGCGCATCCAGACCGTCACGCGCACCAACGAGTCCTTCATCCTCGAAAACCCAGTCGCCTGACGCGCAATAATGATAAGCGCAGTCCGCCCTAAACTGCCCGTCACCGTGATTTCCGGCTTTCTGGGCGCCGGCAAGACCACGCTGCTCAATCACATCCTGCGCGGGGAGCATGGCCTGCGCCTGGCCGTTCTGGTCAACGACTTCGGCGCAATCAACATCGACGCGCAACTGATCGCCGATGTGCGCGGCGAGGAGGGGCTAATCAGCCTGTCGAACGGCTGCGTCTGTTGCACCATTCGCGGCGATTTGCTCGCTGCGGTTGTGCGACTGATGAACCGCCAGCCGGCGCCGGATCACATCGTCATCGAGACGAGCGGCGTGTCCGACCCGATAGCCGTCGCGCAGACCTTCATGCTGCCGCAATTGAGCGGCGCCTTTGATCTGGACGCCATCCTGACCGTCGTTGATGCTGAGCAGGCGCGCGATCTCAAAGAGGATCAGATGGTGCTGGCGATGGATCAAATCGCTGCTGCCGACATCGTGATCCTGAACAAATCTGATCTGGCGACGCCGGAGCAGCTTCGGTCTGTGCGCGAGTGGATTGTTGAGATTGCGCCGGCGGCGCGGATTCTGGAAACGTCGCATGGGCGCGTTCCGCTGGAGTTGATCCTGTCTACCGGCAACTATGCGCCGGAGAAGCTGGTCGCGCGGGCGCTTCAGCGCGCGCCGCGCGATGTGCATGTGCATGATGCCGATCAGGATCAGGATCACGATCACGATCACGATCACGATCACACGACAGTGTTCAGCGCCTGGCACTATGTGAGCGACGAGCCGCTGATGTATGGCGCGCTGTGCGATGCTTTTGACGCATTGCCCGCCAGCATCTATCGCGCAAAAGGGGTGCTCTGGTTGACCGATGCGCCGGAGCGCCGCGCGCTGGCGCATGTGGTGGGCAGGCGGGCTACGCTCTCCATCGATGAACCGTGGGGAGACCGTTCGCCGCGCTCCGAACTGGTGATGATCGGCGCCTATGGGGGAGTCGATGCGGATTTGCTACAGTCGCTTTTTGATCGCTGCCGTGTCAGTCATGTCCCTTCGCGCCGGCGCGGACCACTGGATGCGTTAAAGAGCTGGCTGCGGAAAGGCGGGTGAAACTTCGCCGGAAAAGAAGCCGGCTGCCTCGCTTATAGCGCGCCGATCAGACAGCCTTCTTCTGTGATTACAGCATCCAGAAGGATGTCGTGGGCTTCCGTCGGCATCTCTGTCACGCGCTGCAACGCGAACGCCAGGCCGATCTTTGGCGTGTTGGCGCGCAGCCGGCTCAGCAGCCGATCGTAATAACCGACGCCGTAGCCCAGCCGGCATATTGTTCCCGCTTGCGGCGCCGGCGAAGCTCCTTGCGCCACTGCAAACGCCAGCAACGGCACGAAGACCAGATCGATCTCGGCCAGCGCAACCCGTTTCATGACTTTCGGCGTGCGCAGGTTGAAGCGGCCTGTCTCGAATGCCTCGTCGTCCAGCGACACAATCTCGGCGCAGGGCGTCTCATCGCTGCCTTTGACAAACACCGGCGCAGCCAGGCGCTTGCCGTGCGCCAGCGCGTGTTCGAGGATGGGGCGCGTGTCCACTTCGCTTTGGATAGGTAGAAAGCAATGCGCCACGCGCGCCGCGCAATAAGCCGGCAGCGCAATGGCTTGCTCGCAGATACGCCGGCTCCACTCAGCGCGTTGCGCGGCAGGGATGGCGTCTCGCAACGCCCGCATCCGCGCGCGCAACGCCTTTTTGTCCAACATGGCCGGGGCAGGAGGCAGGAGACAGGAGTCGCACACGCCAATCGTCAATCGTCAATCGTCAATCGTCAATCACTCAATCGTCAATGAGTCAATGACTCAATCACTCAATCACTCAATCACTCAATCACTCAATCACTCAATCCGCTTGAGTCCGCTCAGCGTTGCCGACAAGCGCTTTGCGCCGGCCTTCTCAAAGAAGACCTCGACTTCCTCATCGTCACGCTGCCGCGCGCTGCGCAACACAATGCCCTCGCCGAACTTCTGGTGATAGACGCGCTGGCCGGGGGCGAACTGGGTGGTTCGGGCTTTGCGCGGGGTCGCAGGCGTTGACGATTGCCAGGCGGCCCGGGCGCTGCTGCGACCTGCGGCGCTCTTTTTAGGGACTTTGAGATCGAGCAATTCATCCGGCAGATCGTCCAGGAAGCGCGATGGCGCGCTGGCCTCGCTCATGCCCCACGATGAGCGGCGGAATGCGCGCAGCAGGTACAGCCGGTCTTTGGCGCGCGTGACGCCGACGTACATCAGCCGGCGCTCTTCGGCCATTTGCTCCGGGTTGTCGAGGCTGCGGCTGTGCGGCAGCACGCCGTCTTCCAGGCCGACGATGAACACCACGCGAAACTCCAACCCCTTCGCCGCGTGCAGCGTGAGCAGGGTCGGCGCGCTGGCGCTCTCGTCGTAGTTATCGGTTTCGCTGACCAGGGCCACTTCGTTGAGGAACTCGCCCAGCGGCAGGTCGCCGGCGCCGATAGCCACGTTGCGCAACTCCATCACGTTCGCCCAGCGATCCTCGCCCTCCTCAGTGCCATCTTTCACGTAATCGCGGTATCCGCTGGTGTTGATGATCTTATCGAACAACTGGCCCACGCTCAGCTCATCGCGCAGGGCGATCCACTGTTGCCACAGGCCGGCGAAGTCGGCAAGGGCTTTGGCCGAGCGGCCGGCCAGTTGGTTTTTGGTCAGCGTCTCGTAGATGGATGCGCTGTTGGCCCGCGCTGTGTCTTCAAGCTGCGCGAACGTCTTGTCGCCGATGCCGCGCGGGGGCACGTTGATGACGCGCCGCAAGCTGACGCTGTCGGCGGGGTTGTTGACGATGCGCAGATAGGCCAGCACATCCTTTATCTCTTTACGGGCGTAGAAGCGGGTTGCGCCGACCAGCCGATATTGCATCCCGGCCCGCACGAATGCGTCTTCCACCGCGCGTGACTGGGCATTGGTGCGATACATCACGGCGATGTCCCCCGGCTCCGCTGCCTGCTGGTCGACCAGTTCGCGGATCGTGTCCACGACGTACTGCGCTTCCTCGTCCTCGGTGTACAACTCGCGCACGACGATCTTCGGCCCCTGTCCGCGCTCGGTGAACAGTTTGATGTGCCGGCGGTTGGGGTTGCGCTGGATAACCGACATGGCTGCGTCCAGGATGGTCTGGGTGGAGCGGTAATTCTGATCGAGCGCGATCACGTTGAGATCAGGGTAGTCGTCCTGCAGGCGCAGCACGTTGCGATAGTCGGCTCCGCGCCAGGCGTATATCGACTGGTCCGGGTCGCCGACGCAAAACAAATTGCGGTGCTTGCCGGCGATCAGCGTCACCAGAACATACTGGGCCATATTGGTGTCCTGGAATTCGTCCACCAAAACATGCAAATAGCGATCCTGCAGCCGCTCAGCCACAGCCGGGTTTTCGCGCAGCAGCCGCACGGTCTCCATCAGCAGGTCGTCGAAGTCGAGAGCATTGTTGGCGCGCAGCATCTGGTTGTAGCGCGCGTACACGCGGCCGGCTACTTCCTCGAAGTATGTTTTTGACCGGAACTGATCGGGCCAGATCAATTCGTTTTTGGCGTGGCTGATGACGCTGTGGATGGCCGCCGGCTTGTATTTCTTGTCGTCGATGTTCAACTCGGCCAGCGCGGACTTGACCACGTTGATCTGGTCGTCGGCGTCGAAGATGGCGAAGTTGTGATCGACGCCGATGAGCGGGGCGTCGCGGCGCAGCAGCCGGGCGCAGATGCTGTGAAAGGTGCCCATGGCCACGTCGCCGGCTGCGCTTAGGCCGGCCATGCGGTTCAGCCGCTCGCGCATCTCTTTGGCGGCTTTGTTGGTGAATGTCACCGCCATGATGCGGTGCGGCGGCGTGTTGCGCCCAGCCAGCAGATAAGCGACGCGACTGGTCAGCACGCGCGTTTTGCCGCTGCCGGGGCCGGCAATCACCAGCGTCGGACCGTCTTTGGCTTCCACGGCTTTGCGCTGCGCGGGGTTCAGGCCATCGAGGATGGGGGAGGCTGCCTTTGCCATAGCGAGAAGGTTATACCACGCGGGCAGGGACGTTGCGCTGCGCGGTCTTCATATTGGCAATGTCTCGACTCACACGCCGTTCCAGAAATCTTCGCTCATGTATTTGTAGCCGGCGTCGGCGAACACGGTGACGACCACGCCATGGCCGGCTGTCTCGCGCGCGCGCTCGGCTACCCGCAACGCGCCGACCGCCGCCGCGCCGGCTGATGGGCTGACGAACAGGCCCTGCTCGCGCGCCAGCCGGATCGCCATTTCCTGCGCGGCTTCGGTCTCGATCTCCAGATTCTCATCGGCCAGCGTTGGATCGTAGATTTTGGGCAGGATCGCCGAGGGCATGTGCTTCCAGCCTTCGATGGCGTTGATGGCTGAATCCGGCTGCAAGGAGATCAGCCGGATGTTGGGGTTCAGCTCGCGCAGTCGCCGGCCGGCGCCCACAAACGTGCCGCTGGTGCCCAGGCCGGTGACGAAGTGCGTGATGCGTCCCTCGGTCTGTCGCCAGATTTCTTCCGCTGTTGTGTGATAGTGGGCCTGCCAGTTCGCGTCGTTATCGTATTGATTGGCGTAGAAGTGAGCGTCCGGCGCCGCGTCGTTCATCTCCTGCGCTTTGAGCACAGCGCCGTTGCCGCCCAGCATCGGGTCGGTGAAGATCATCTCTGCGCCATAGGCCCGCAGGATGAATTTGCGCTCCGGGCTGACGTTGCGCGGCATCACCAGTCGCACACGGTACCCCAGCGCCGCGCCGAGCATCGCGTAGGCGATGCCCATATTGCCGCTGGTCGCGTCCAGAATGATCTTGTCATGGGTCAGCCGGCCATCCGCCTCGGCCGCGCGGATGATGCTGAGCGCGGCGCGATCCTTCACCGAGCCGCTGGGATTGAACCATTCCGCTTTGGCGTACACCTCCACCGGCGCAACACGCCGCGCCCACGCCAGCCGGTCGAGCCGCACAAGGGGCGTGTTGCCCACTTGCAGGCACAGATCACAATTGAAAGCCTGATAGTCGATGGACATGAGAAAGTGGCAGACAGAGCACAGATGACAGAGCACAGACGACAGACGAACAACTTTCAATCGCCAATCGTCAATTGACGCAGGATCAGGCGCAGGGCTGCGTCTGCGGAGGCGCGTTTGTTGCCGATACGATTGTGCGACCATACGTGCCGTTCGGCGGCGCGTCCCGTCGGCGTGCTGATGCCCAGATACACCAGGCCAACCGGCTTTGCGTCTGAACCGCCGGATGGGCCGGCGATGCCGGTCGCGCTGACAGCGACATCCACGCCGAGCGCCCTGCGCGCCCCGTCTGCCATTTCCAGCGCGCACGCTTCGCTGACGGCGCCGTGCTGCTCCAATGTCTCGGCAGACACGCCCAGCAGGGCGCGCTTGATGCGGTTGTCATAGGCGACGATGCCGCCCATGAAGTAAGTGGAACTGTTGGGCCGGTTGGTCAACTCGTCGGCGATCAGGCCGCCAGTGCAGGACTCGGCCGTGCCCAGCGTCCAGCGCCGGCGTGTGAGCACCAGGGCAATCTGGTCGTTCATGTAGGCGCGCCAGCGTCGTTGCAGCTCTTCGCGCAGCGGCTCGATGGCGCTGCGAACAGCCAGTGCCTCGCCGGCCGGCAAAGAGGGTTCCAGCGCGGCAAACTCATCCTGATCCATCCAGCGCAGGTCGCCCTGGGGTGACATCCACGCGTCGAGCGCCAGGTCTTCCCATTCGATCGTGTCGTTCAAAATGCGCGCCGGCCGGGCCAGGTCGGCGTACCAGCCTTTCAGCGCCCCGGATGCCGCGCGAATCTCGAACACGGTGTACCAGCGATCCACGTAGAACGTCTCATGGAATTGATCGCCCGGCTCGAACGTGACATATCCCAGATCGAGGCGCGGGCGGGTCCAATCGGCAATCACGGTTGCATGACGCTCATCGCGCTCGATGATGTGGGCGTCATATCTGGCGCGTTCGGCGCCATCGGACTTGAGTTTGCGCACCAGCATGGCATGGGCAAGCGTACCTTGCGCGTCGCGCGCTGTCAATGCGCGGTCGTTGCGCCGGCAAAGCATGTCTTTGAAAAGAGGAGGAGCCAGACCCGAAGGTCTGGCTCAATACCAGCTCAGGACAGGAGGGAACCTGAGCCGGTGGGGGAAACATATTCAATTGACTGTGTGATCAGTCACTGCTGCCTGCCGCGCTCTGCGGCGCCGGCATATAGCGATGCGCGGGAATCTGACGTTCTCCCAGCACCACTTTCACATGCACTCGTTTCTGGTTGCGAGTCACATCAAGCACAATGACAGCGCCCGGCTTCTTGTGGACGATCTGATCGGTCAACGTTGACTGGCCGGTCAGTGCAGCGCCGTCGACACCGTGAATGACATCGCCAACCTGCACGCCTGCGCGATGCGCCGGGCTGTTTGGAACCACGCGCCGCACGACTGTCGCATGGATGCCAGACTCGCTCGAAGATTCGTCCGGCTTCATATGCCACTCCAGCCCCAAAAACGGCACGGTTCTTACGATCATCCGCTCAACGCTCCAACTGCCGGGTCGGCTCTGTCAATCAGCTTGCCGCTCCACCGCGCAAGGCGGGCAGCCAACCTTCAAACGAAATGCCCATCCACACCATAAACGCTTGTTTGCACAGGAGGAAACAAACAAACGCGCCGAAGAAAGCTCACTGCCCGGCTTGCGCGTTGAAACTTAGCTGATAGCGCTCTCTGGTCCAACTCCAGCCGATATTCAATTTTTCGTTTCAGTTGACTCTTTAACAATAGAACCATCGAATTAGCGCCATATTAGACAGGGCTGGGAAAAGGTTAAGCTAAACCAGGTTGGGCTGATAGGACGGCAGCCAGACATTGAATGTTGTCCCCGCGCCGACGGCGCTCTGGACTTCAATATCGCCGCCGTGGGCCTCGATGATTGATTTGGCGATCGCCAATCCAAGCCCGGCGCCGCCATGCGCTCTGGAGCGCGATTTGTCCACGCGGTAAAACCGCTCGAACACATGCGGCAAATCTTCTTCAGGAATGCCGACGCCGGTGTCGCTGACGCTGAGCAGCACCATGCCGGCGTCGGTGCTTGTGCCGGCCAGCCGAACGGCGCCGCCGTCGGGCGTGTGCTTGATGGCGTTCTCAACGAGATTCAACAGCACCTGCTTGATTCGGTCCGCATCGCCATGCACGACAAGCTCGCCCGTGACGAAAGCCTGAACAGACACCCGGCCATCCGCCACGATATTTCCGCTGCGCGCCACGGCTGTCACCAGCGGCGCCAGGTCAACCGGCTTGCAGTGCATGGGCAGCATGCCGGCGTCGGCCTGCGACAACAGCAGCAGGTCGCTGACCAGCCGCGTCATACGATCCGCCTCGCTCGAAATCGCGTCAAGCGATTCGCGGTCTGCGCAGCCCATGGCGCGCAGCAGGTCCACGTTGCCGCGAATAACGGTGAGGGGGGTGCGCATCTCGTGCGACACGTCGGCCACAAACCGTTGCTGCGAGCGAAACAGGTCGCCCAGCCGGTCCAGCATCTCGTTGAACGCCAGGCCAAGCCGGCCCACCTCATCATTTGCGCGGACATCCACCCGGCGGTCAAGATCCTGGGTCCGGTAGATCTCCATCGCGGCGCCTGTGATGCGCTCCACGGGCAGCATGGCGCGACGGGCCAGGGCGGCCCCCGCAACCGACGACACGATCAGCCCGATTGCGCCCACCGAGAGGAGCGTGATCAGCAGCCCGCGCGTGGCGCGATTGACATGTTCGAGCGATGTGGCCACCTGCAGGTAGCCGAACAATTGACCTGACTTCTGGCCGACCAGGGGATAGGTGTACACCCGAATTGGCGGCGCCTTGGCGTGGTGCGCGATCGTGAATATGGGATGTTGCTCGGCCACCGGTTTGTCGCGCATGGTCTTGATCACCTCCGGGTCGAGGTGCTGGGTGAAGCTGATCATCGATGACGCCAGAATCTGGCCGTCGATGCCGATCGCTTCCACAAACACGGCGCGAAAAATATCCAGTTCGGGCAGTCGGATAACACGCTCTCCATCCTGAAACCCGCCGGCCGAACGTGAAGCGATCACCGAGGCCGATTCCTCCAGCGTAGCGTCAACCTGCTGGATGAGCGTTAGGGACACGATTGCATAGACGCCGACGCCGAACAACATCAGGGCAAGCGCAAACACAGCGCTATACCAGATGGCGAGTTGCGTTCGGATCGACATCGATGTGACGATAAGTTGTTATGCTGAGAGAGGGATGAGGATGTGTAAAGTGTCGCGGGTTCAGGCTGTGGCAAACACGATCATGCGCGGGCTGCCTTCTGTGTAGGCGCTCAAATCGTAGTCGCCGCGCCAGTCCCAGCCGGCAAATCCGGCGCACAGCAACAGCAACTCCATCTCGTGTTTGAACACGTGTCGCAACCGGAACCCGGCCTTTTCGACGCGCAACACTTCATTCGAGCCGGCAGCGCGCTCCTCGAAGCGATAGCTCAACCGCTGTTCCTGGCGCGCCCACAGCACGCGACTGTGAACATACTTGTCCACAATGGTGTTCCGGTCGGGATCGTTCAGCCGGGCTTCGAATTCGTAGGCGGTCTCGTCGGCGGCGTCGGGCTGGTACGACAATTCGTCGTTAGGCGGCAAGTCCACGATCAGCAGACCGCCGGCCCGCAGCCTGGCATGACACGCGCCCAGCACCGCCAGTTGGCTTTCGCGGGAGAGGTTGTGCAGGAAGGTGTTGAGCGCGATGATCGCCAGGTCAAACGCGCTGCCGTCTTTGCCCGGCGCCAGCAGCGTCCGCAGCCCGGTGACATCGGCCGCCAGCAGATCGCACCGGCCGCCGGCCACGTTCGCCAGTCGTTGACGGGCGCGCTGCAACATCGGCTCCGAGGCATCCACGCCCAGCACGTAATGGCCGGCTGCCACGAGCGGCGCCATGACCCGGCCCGTGCCGCAGCCCAACTCCAGGATGCGCGCCACGCCGGCCCTGGCAACCTGCCGGGCTGCCTGTAAATACATGGGCACATCGGGCGTGTAGCTGGCGTGCTGCAGGTCGTAGTAGCGCGCCAGCACGGCATACGCCGCAAATGACTCTTGTTCAGATATGATCATAGCCTCTGCCGCAGCGGGGGAAGAGTATAGCGCGCTGCCTTTATAATCCACAGCGTTCGACGCTTGCAAGCCTGCGTGGCCGGCCATCAGTGGGGCAAAGGCATGAATAACTTCAACCAGGTGGAAACAGAACAAGTCCCGGCGCCGATACTCGAAGAGGCGGCGCCCAGGCAGTACGTCATCGCCGGTGTTGTGGCCACGCTGGCTATTGTCCTGCTCTGCGTGCTTGGTGTGCTGCTGCTCACCAGTGGCGCGTTGTTCGGCCAGCCGTCGCCGACGCAGGAGCCGAGGGAGCGCCCGAGTGTGACGATCATCGGCAACGTTGAGGCCGACGCTCCTCTCGCTATCCGGGGCACGGGCTTCGCCCCAAATGAAAAGGTGGATCTCTATGTGGCTGCGTCGCCCCAGGCTTCGTTTGACAGTTTCGCGCAGATCGGCGCGGCGGTCGCCGGCGCCGACGGTGTCATCAACGTCACCGGCCTGATGCTTCCCCGGGGCGATGCGCGCACCCTGTACCTCATCGCGCGCGGCAGCAGCAGCGGGTTCTCGTCGCCGGTGACGATCACTGTGTCCGGCATCACGCCTGTCCCCTCAGCCACGCCACTGCCAGAAGTCACTCTGATCCCGACCGTTCCCCCGCCGACTGCGACGCCACAGCCGCCGACGCCCACTCCACCGCAACAGCCTCGACCTACTGCTACGCCTGTTCCATCGCCGACGCCAACCGGCACACCTGATCCGAATGCCGTGGGTGTATGGGTAGGTCGTTACTACGACAACCGCGACCTGATCCCGCCGCCTGTCTTCACGCGCTACGACGGAGTGCTGCGGTTTGATTGGCGCTCCGGTTCGCCGGGGCCGGGTGTTCCCAACGACAACTTCTCGGTGTTGTGGACGCGCAATGAGGAGTTTGGCGCGTCGAACAACTATCAGTTCACCCTGTCTGTGGACGACGCCGCGCGGGTGTATGTGGATGGGGCGCTGATCATCGACGAATGGCGCATCGGCGGCCTGCGCACGGTCACAGCCAGCCGCTTCATCAGCAGGGGGATGCATCAGATTCGGGTTGAGTATTATGAAGCGACCGGCAATGCTTCCATCTCGCTCGATTGGGCGGTCAGCTATGCCGGCTGGATTGGCCGCTATTACAACACGCCGAACTTGAGCGGGCCGGTGGTGTTAATCCGCGACGACGCGGACATCAATTTCGATTGGGGTCTGAACTCGCCGGCGCCCGAAGTCAACCCGGATAACTTCTCGGTGGACTGGACGCGCCGCGTCAACTTCCCGCTATCGGCCAACTATGTCTTCACGGCTGAGGTGGACGATGGCGTACGCATCTTCGTGAACGGCGTCACGGTGCTGGACAACTTCAACACCACCGGCAGCCGCACCATCACCGGCACGATCTCGCTGGGCGCCGGCCAGCACGACATTCAGGTGCAATACGTCGAGCGCACCGGCCAGGCCAGGATCAGAGTGTCATGGGCGCCCATCATCCAACCGCCCACACCCACGCCGACCGACACGCTGACGCCCACGCCGACGGAGACCGGAACGCCAACGGAAACCCCGCCGCCAACCGACACGCCCACGCCCACAGAGACGCCGCTTCCGCCGACCGACACGCCCACGCCCACCGAAACGCCACAACCGCCGACCGACACGCCTGAACCCTCGCCGACAGCGTCTTGAGATGCGCGCTCCGGCCTATGCCTCGAACACAACGATTTCGGGCGAGGTGCCCAGCCGGATCGGCGTCTCAGACTCGCCGCAGCCCGACGACACGTACACGGCTCCCTGCGGCAGGTAGCGCAGTCCACGATACAGGTCGGTCTTCACCGGCACGCCGAAGCCCGGCAGGAACGGCAGATAGATCTGCCCGGCATGTGTGTGGCCGAACAGGAAAACCGCCGCGCATTGATCCGGCTTGACCTTCGTCATCACATCTGGATTGTGGCCGAGGAAAATGGTTGTGCGCAACGGGTCGGCATGCCCGAATGCGCGCGCGACATTATCGCGATCGGCCCACAGCTCATCAACGGCGACCAGTTGATGCCGCGCTCCCAGCGGCGCGCATTCGTTCCTGAGCACGCGAATGCCGTAGCCGGCCAGCAGCGGCTCCAGTTCCGGCGTCACATCGGGGCCGGGCAGCCCATAGTCGTGATTGCCCAGAACCGCAAACACGCCCAGGCGCGCGCGCAAGTTGCGCAGGGGGTGAAACAAATCATCGAGTGTGTGGCCGTCCAGATGCCCGACGAAATCTCCGCCGATCAACACCACATCCGGGAATTGCGCGTTCACCAGATCGACCACCCGCGCCAGCCACTCGGCGCGCTTGTAGCGCCCGGCGTGCAGATCGCTGAAGAAACACACGCGCAGCGGCTGCGCCGGCTCAGCGCCTGCCGTCTTCTCGTGCGCGGCGGGGCGCGCGCGAAGTTCGAGTTTTCTGACGTTCAATCGGAACGGGGCGACAAATCTGGCATAGATGCCGAGGCCGGCAAGCCCGGCCAGCGCAGCGCCCGCCAGCGCCAGTTCGAGTTGCGCGGTGAGCGTGCCATAGACGGCAAGGATCATGCCGGCCGGCGCGATCGCCACCGTCGCGTTTGCGCTCAACGCAATCAGCCGGCCCACGATGGGCAGAAACCACTCGGTCAGGAACGACGAGGGCATGTGCGCCGAGCGGGATGAATACACGACCGGGGCCATGACTTGCAGGCCCCGGCGCGTCAGGCGATCTTCCCTGCGAGATTCGATGCTCATGCGTATCGACTACTGGCCGACGCCGACTTCTGTCCAGGCGCGGTCGTACAGCGCCTGCGTGTCGCCCTCGAAATGCTTCAGGAACTCCAGCCGGCTGCCCCAGGCTTTCACGTCCGGGTAGATGGTCTTATCCTGCGCCATAGCCGGGTCGATCAAGCCCTGGCGAAGAGCCTCGCTGTTCGTAGTGGGATACCCCAGCCGGTTGGCGTTCTCTGCCGCAATGTCGGGGCGCAGCATGAAGTTGACGAAAACTTCAGCGGTGTATTTGTGCGGGGCGCCGATCGGGATGCACCAACTGTCCTGCCAGATCGTCGCGCCGTCTTCCGGGATGACGTACCTGATGCTGCTCTTTTGCTGCGCGGCCACCAGCGCGTCGCCGGGGTATGTCATGGCGACAACGACATCGCCTGCCACGAGATTGTCGCGCGCCACGATGCTGTCGTAGTAGCCGGCCACGTGCCGTTTGTGTTCCAGCAGCAGGTTTTTGGCCGCCTCAATTTCATTCGGGTCTGTGCTGTTCGCGGAGTGCCCCAGATAACGCAGCGCCGCGCCGATCGTTTCGCGCTGGTCGTTGAGCAGGCCGATTCGTCCCTTGATCGCGTCCGCCGGATCGAAAATGTCGCGCCAGGATGTGATCTCGCCATCCACGCGGCTGGTGTCATAGGCGATGCCGGTAGTGCCCCAGAAGTATGGCGCGCTGTATTCCTGATTGGGGTCAAAGTAGAGATTGAGATATGCTGCTCCGACGTTGCTGATGTTTGGCACATTGGCCCAGTCGATCTTGTCTAACATGCCCGCTCGGATCATCTTCTCCACCATGTAATCCGAAGGCACGACGAGATCGTAGCCGGGGTTGCCGCCGGCCTGGAACTTGGCAAACAGCGACTCGTTGTCCTCGAAAGAGTCGATGATGACCTTCACGCCGTATTCCGCCTCGAACTTTTCGACGACTTCGGGCGCGATGTATTCTGACCAGTTATAAATTGACAGTTCCCGCGACAGCCGGCTGCGATCCACGCCATCCTGCGCCGCAGGCTCGGCTTGTGTGGATGCCGGCGCCGCCGTCGGCGGCGCGACAGTCACTGTCGCCGGCCCACCACACGCGGACGCCAGCAGGACAATTGCGCCGGCCAGCGCCGCCGGCGCGCGAAACCACCCGGTCAGGTTTGACTCGTTCTTCATTTCAACTTTTGCGCTCCTTGCTGAATCTTAAACGCGCCGCGCGTCACATGGCGCGCGGCGCATCCGCTTTTTCTTCCATTCATTCACGGGCATTGGCTCGTCACCTGAACCATGCCCCGGCTGCAATCATACAATGCCGGTGTTGCGCGCGGCGCGATTGTGGGGCAGGCCGCCGGCTTGCCCTGCCCCCTGCATTATTGCCCCGGCGCTTCCTGGTAAGATGTCTTATCATGCGCACGCTCATTGTTTCACTGCTTGTGTGGGCTGTATCCTTCGCGTCCGTTCGCGTCATGGATGCCCGCGCGCCGGCCGAGTCTGATCCGCCCGCGCAGATTGCCGTCGTCCCGATTCTGATGTATCACCATGTCGGCGGGCGCGCCGGCCGCTATCACGTGCCGCAGGCCGTGTTCGACTGGCAGATGGACTACCTGGGCCAGAACGGTTTCACGGCGGTCAGCATCGAGCAGATTGCCGTTGCGTTGACCGGTGGCCCGCCACTGCCCCCTAAGCCGGTCGCCATCACCTTCGACGACGGCTGGCGCCGCCAGGTGACGGCGACCCTGCCGGCGCTGACACGCAACAACCTGCGCGCCACGTACTTCATCATCTACAGCCACGCCGAGCGGTACAGCGGCTTCATGAACTTCGATCAGTTGCGCCAGTTGCGCGACGCCGGCATGTGGATCGGCTCGCACACCGTCTCGCACCCGCATCTGCCGGGGCTGGCAGACAAGCATCTGGCGTTCGAGCTGCGCGCGTCCAGAGAGGCGCTGGAAGCTGTGATCGAGCAGCCGGTAACGACACTGGCCTACCCCGGCGGCGCGTATGACGCGCGCGTGATGCGGGCGACGCAGGAGGCCGGCTATCTCGCCGCCGTCACAGTCCGAGGCGGATACGAGCAGCGCAGCGATGCGCTGTACGCCCTGCGCCGGTTTGAAGTGAACGGGGCATGGTCGAAAGAGCGATTCATTTCGCTGGTCGAGGCGCCCTTTGCGCCGCCGGCGCAACCAGAACCTTGAAACCCCGGCGTCTGCGAAGGAAGCCAACCTATTCTCAGCGTGAATAGAAGTTATTCACCAGGCGTTGCGTCAGCGATTGTCTCTGAATCTCGACCTGCTCCTCGGCCGTGTCCTCGCGGCCAGACTGCTTGCGAGGATTCAGCGTGTGTTTTTTGCGCCTGCGACAGGCTGCCGGCATATTCGTCACTCACTTCCCGGCCAGCGGCAACAGGCTGTCGTGCATGATCTTCGCCGCCTTCTTCGGCGGCATGGCCCACAGCTTCTCGCTGAACATCTCGATCGAGAAGTAGCCGCGATAGCCGTGCTTCTCCAGTTGCCTGAAGATGCCTTTGAGGTCGAGGCAGCCCTGGCCCGGCAACGCGCGATCGCTGTTGCAGTCCGACAGTTCGCCCGGCTTGTCGGCCATGTCGTCCACGTGCACGTGCCGGATCATGGCGATGTTCTCCGGCGTCAACTGGTCGAACTTGGTCGGCGTGCAGTGGTAGTGCGCCGGGTCGAACAACACGCCCACGTTGCCGGCGCGCGCGCGCCGGGCAATCTCCGCCGCCGTGCGCAACGACTTCACCACCGGCGACCAGTTGAACTCCAGGCACAGCGTCACGCCGGTCGGCTTGATGCGCTTTGCCAGTTGCGCGAACACTTTGGCGATCACGCCCAGCGGGTCTTTCACAGCGGCCAGATCGTCCGGCCCGTCAGTGCCAACGACCATGCAGCGCGCGCCCAGTTCGCCCAGCAGCCTGGCGTTCTCCACCAGCAAGTCGTGATTTGCTTTGCGGACATCCTCCGGCGCAAACACGGCCACATGCGTCTCGAAGCCGCCGATGCAGCGCAACTGGTAAGCGTCCAGCAACTGCTTCACGTCGGCAACCGTATGGCCCTGGGCCAGGTAGTCTTTCACGTGCTTCAGCGCGAACTCTACATTCTCGAAGCCGGCCGCGTGGTAGGCAGCCAGGCATTCCTCGAGACCGTAACGCATCGTCGAAACCGAGTTGATGGCAAATTGAGATGTTTTCATGGCAGGGGTCAGAAGTCAGGAGGCAGATCACAGACGACAGATGACAGATCACAGACAGACGATGGGCGCTCTCACAGGAGCCTGCCGCCAATACGCAATACGCAACACGCAATACGCAATACGCAATACGCAATACGCTACACCCCTTTCCACACCTTGAAATACGCCCGCGCCACGCGCAGGTCTTCGAGCGCCTCCTGCGCGTCGCAGGGCGGCTTGATCTCGCCCTTGATGGCGCGCACGAAGTTTATGGCCTGCTGGCGCATGGCGTGCACCCACGGCAGCGTCGGCACAGTTGTTTGCGGGGCGGCGCCGTTGCCTGGGTCGCGCAGGATCTCGACCCGGCCAGGTCGGTTGCAGGCTAAGGGCGCCGGCAGATCCAGCTTGACATAGCCGCGCTCGAACCCCACCAGCGCGGATTCCTGCCAGTCGATGGAGGTCTGGTAGGGCGACATCTCCAGCACGCCGGTGACGCCGCCGGCGCTCTCGACGCCCATCACGACGCCGGCCGGATCGGCAAAGATCACGCGATACGGCTCGCCCAGCAGGTAGCGCAGCAGATTGACCTGGTGAATGTAGTAGTTCACAAAACTGACGTATTGCCTGCAGGTTTCGGCGTCCATGTCATCGGGCGGCGGGTCGCCTGGAAGCTGGGGATAGGGTTCGTCTGTGGTAATCAGGTCGTTGAACCCGCCGGCAATCCAGTCTCCCGGCGGCATGGTCACGCGCACGTAGCGCATGCGGCCCAGTTCGCCGCTCTGCTTCAGGCGGTCGATTTCGGCGCGGGCGCACATCGTGGCCGGGTCGCTGCGCTTGTGATAGCCGACCATGTGCCACGCGCCGCCGGCGCTGAGCGCAGTCAGCATCTGCTCGCCCACCTGAGGCGAGGCTGCCAGCGGCTTCTCGGTCAGAATGGGCACGCCGGCCTTGTAGAGCGGCGCAATGATCTGGCCGTGCCGGTCGAACGGCTGCGCAGCCACGATGCCATCGAGCTGCTCGCGCGCGAGCATTTCCTCGCCGGTGGCGTAGACGCGCGGCACGTTGTACTTCTGCGCCACAGCCTGCGCCAGCCGGGGACGCACTTCGGCCAGCGCTACCACCTCGCACTCGGGCAGGCAGGCATAGTTCTTGAGATGAGCGCATTGCCCCATGCTGCCCACTCCCACAAAACCGATGCGCACTTTGTCTGGCATGAGTCTTCTCCTTCCTCGCGGATGTGTTGATCCGCGCGCGTTGTAGCCGACATTGTATGCGCCTGCGCATCAGGCGCAGAAACAGTCGTACACTACCACAATTCCTGCGCGCCGCGCAGTGACTGGAGCGTTGACACAAGCTATGACAACGAGCAATGGATTTGTTCCCGCATCGGCGATGGCAGTGGTGGCCCATCCGGACGATATCGAGTTCGGTTGCGCCGGCACAGTGGCGAAGTGGGTGCGGCGCGGCTGCCGTGTTGTGTACGTGGTCGTCACCAGCGGCAACATCGGCACGCACGACGCCGGCCACACCCCAGACACGCTGGCCGCAGTCCGCGAACAGGAGCAACTGGCTGCCGCCGCAGTGTGCGGCGTGCATGAGGTGGAGTTCCTGCGTTATAACGACGGCGAAGTGATGCCCACGCTCGAACTGCGCAGGGACATCGTGCGCATGATCCGCAAGCACAAGCCGGAAGTCGTGTTCGCGCTCGACCCGACCATGCTGTGGAGCGGCAACGAATACATCAATCACCCGGATCACCGCGCCGTTGGTCTGGCGACGCTCGACGCCATCGCGCCGGTGGCCGCGATGCCGTTGATGTATCCTGAACTGGGCGAGGCCCATCGCGTGCGCGAGGTGTGGATTCAGTGGCCGCAGCAGCCCGACACGTGGATCGACATCAGCGAGACCATCGATCTGAAGATGGAGGCGCTGCGCCAGCACAAGAGCCAGGTGTCGGAGGAGACGGCGCAGAGCATCCGCGCGTGGGCGCTGGAGGCCGGCCGGGGGCTGGCGCCGGCGGAGGCGTACAAAGTCATGCTGCTTGTTCCACGTGAGACCCGCCCATCCGAATCGGCCACGCATAACACAACAGATGGCTAGATAACCGGTCTGCGGCGCGCAATCCTGCGCTGATTCTCGATCAACATGCCCGGCTGCAATCAGTCGGGCATGTTTTGTTTTCGATGTGGCTGATGCTACAATCCCGCGCGTTTGACTCTTTGACTCATTGTGGCGCGGCAGCCGCATCGGTTGCCGGGCAATGTTGGTGTCGCAGATGAAAGACCGTCAGGTTGATACGGATGCCGAGCGCGCGGATGACGTCCGGCATGTTCCAGACGACGATCTGGAGCCATTGGCGGAGAACCGGCTGTTCCAAACAATCGGCCAGACCAGCCGCTATGTTGCGTTGCTGACCGCCTGGGTTGCCACCAGCGGCAGCCTGTATATGAGCGAGGCGCTGGGCTGGATTCCGTGTGTGTTGTGCTGGTATCAACGCATCCTGATGTACCCGCTGGCGCTCATCACGGCGCTGGGCATTCTGACCAGCGACCGCCGTATGCATCGCTATCTGCTGGCGCTGGCCGTGCCCGGCGCGGGTATGTCGCTGTACCACTATCTCTATCAGAAGAGCGACTTTGTGCGCGGCCTGTTTCCATCCTCGTGCGCGGTGGGCGTGCCCTGTTCGGCTGATTATTTGAACTGGCTGGGCGGCGCGGTGACGATTCCCTTTCTCGCGCTGGTCGCATTCATTGTCATCGTGCTCGCGGCGATTGCTTCGCGCCTGGCCGATGAGCCTGAGCCTGAGGCGCCGGAGACATCGGCAATGACGCGCGCAAGCCAGCCCCGGCTGGCGCGCGTCGCGCTGGTGGTTGCGATCATCGCCGGCGTGGTGGGCGCGTTTCTGCTGGCCGGCAGCGCGACTGTTCAGGGACAGTCGGCTGCGCAGGCGCCGACACCCCCATTGCCGGCGGTCACCGCCAGCCCGGCCCTGCTGGCCAAAGGCAAAGCGGTGTACGAAGTGGCCTGCATCGGCTGCCATGGCCCGGCCGGCGAAGGCGTGGCCTCGATCAGGCCGATCACCAATTCGGCGCTGTTGCGAACGGGGTCAGACGCGGAACTGGCGCAACTGGTGCGAGCCGGCCGGCGGGCAAACGACCCGCACAATGTGAGCGGCCTGGCCATGCCGGCCGGCGGGGGCATCGCCGGCATGACGGACGAAGACATCCGCGCTGTGATTGCCTACATGCGCCGTCTGGCGACTGCTGGCGCCGATTAGCTTCCCGACTGCATATGGCCGGCAAGAAGTCCGTTTTCTCCCGCCGCTGGAAGTGGAACAAACGCGCCCCGTTGCGCGGCTTCTACAATTTCTGCCTGCGGCTGTTCTACCGCCTGCTCGCCCGGCACACCGTGATCGGCCTGGAGCATGTGCCGGCAAGCGGGCCGGCGATCGTCATGATTAACCATGTGGCCTGGGCCGATCCGTTCGTTGTGCTGGCGGCGCTGGGCCGGCCCATTGTGCCGATGGCAAAAGTCGAGGTGTTTGAAGACTGGCGCATCCGCTGGCTGACTGCGCCCTACGGCGCGATTCCCGTGCATCGCGGCGATGTGGATACCCAGGCCATTCGTTCGGCGATGGAAGTGTTGAGCGAGGGCGGGCTGGTGTTGATCTCGCCCGAAGGCACGCGCAGCGACACCGGCGGCCTGATCCAGGGTCAGGAAGGCATGGCTTATCTGGCCGCGCGGGCCGGCGCGCCGATATTGCCGGTGGCGATCACCGGCACGCCGTTATTGAACGCCCATCTCAAGCGCCTGCGGCGCGCGCCCATCACGATTACCGTGGGCCGGCCCTTCCGCCTGGATGCCGGGGGCGGCAAACTCAGCCGCGATGTGTTGCGCCGGCTGACCGACGAGGCGATGCGCCATCTGGCGGCGATTCTGCCGGAAGACATGCGCGGCGTGTATCGTTGAGACTGGAGCAATGGCGGGCATTATCAAAAGCGTCGAGCCGTTTAGCGTCGCCGCGGCCGCCGGCCTGTTGCCGGGCGACGCGCTGCTTGCCATCAACGGCCACCGCTTGCGCGATGTGATCGACGCGCAGTTCTACGCTGCTGAAGACCGGCTCGAACTGACGTTCGAGCGCGCCGGCGTCGAGCACGTTGCCCATGTCCGCCGCGCGTTTGGCCAGGCGCTAGGCATCGCGTTCGAGCACCCCACCTTTGATATCGACATTCGCCGTTGCAACAACCTGTGCCCGTTCTGTTTTGTGTTGCAGAACGCACCGCGCATGCGCCGCACGCTGTACATCAAGGACGATGACTATCGCTACTCGTTCCTGTTCGGCCACTTCGTGACTCTAACGAATCTGAGCCAGGAGGACTGGGAGCGCATCGCCGAACAGCGTCTGAGTCCGCTGTATGTGTCCGTGCACGCCACCGACGTGGAGATTCGACGCAAGTGCCTGCGCAATCCGAGCGCGCCGGATGTGCTGGCGCAGTTGCGCTGGCTGGCCGAGCGCGGCATCGAGACACACACACAACTGGTCATCACCCCCGGCCTGAACGACGGCGCGCACCTCGACAAAAGCGTGCGCGACCTGGCCGAGTTGTATCCGCGCGTTCAGTCGGTCAGTGTTGTGCCGGTGGGTCTGACCAAACACCACAAATACGGCCATCGTCCGCACACCGCTGTGGAATGCGCGCGCATGATCGAGCAGGTGCGCGCATGGCAGCGCGTCTTCCGCGAAAGGCTGGGTGTTGGTTTTGTTCATGCCACAGACGAGTGGTATCTCGTGGCCGACAGGCCGCTGCCGCGCAAGCGCGACTACGACGGCCTGGCGCTTCAGGAAAACGGGCTGGGCATGACGCGCGATTTTCTGCATGAGTGGCAGCGGCTCAAGCGAACGGAGATCGGGCGCGGGACGCGGGGCGCAGAGCACGGATCACAGAATACAGAGCACAGAGCACAGAGCACAGAGCGCAGAGCACAGAGCGCAGAGCACAGAGCGCAGAGCGCAGAAGACGGAATACGCACTACGCACTACGCACTACGCGCCACGCAACACGCAACACGCACTACGCACTACGCAACGTCGAATCCAGAATCCAAAATCCAAAATCCAAAATCGGCAGTGCTGGCGACCGGCGCATTGTTCGCCCCCACGCTGCGCAAGGTGGCGCGCGAGTTTGCCGCGTTGACCGGCATTCCGCTGAACGTGGTAGCGATTGCCAATGAGAAGCTGGGTGAAACCATCACGGTGGCCGGCCTGCTCATGGGCGCCGACGTGATTCGTCAGCTCTCCGCAATGGATATGCCGCCGTCGGCGATGGTGATCCTGCCGCGCATCATGTTCGATCATCCGGACGGGGTGGCGCTGGATGATGTGTCGCCGGCGGAAATTGCGCGCGCGCTGGGCCGGCCGGTGGCGCTGGCCGACTGGATGGGGGATGTGCTCGACGCTCTGAACGGGCGCAACCCGCTGCTTTTTGATCCGGCTGCGCCGGTCACCGAGGCGCCGGTTACGCGGGAGGGGGGCTGGACGGTGGAGAAATACCTGTAGGGCAAGCCGCCGGGCTTGCCTTCTGGCGGCTTGCCCTGCAAGCGTCACTCCTTCAGGAAGTCGCGCAGTTTGCGGGCGTGGGCCGGGTGACGCAGCCGGCTGAGCGCCTGCGCCTCGATCTGGCGAACGCGCTCGCGCGTCACGCCCAGTTTCCTGCCCACTTCTTCCAGAGTGTAGGTTTCGCCGTCCAGCAGACCGTAGCGTAATTGCAGAATGCGCACCTCGCGCGGAGGCAGGGTGGCCAGTATGTCCGACAACTGCTCGCGCAGCATCTGGGTCGTCACCACTTCAGCCGGCGCCGGGCTGTCCTCGTCTGGAATGAAATCACCGAGCACGCTTTCTTCTTCGTCGTCGGTGGGCGTCTCCAGGCTGATCGGCCGCCGGGCGACCTGGATCATCTGCTCGGCTTTGCGCACAGTCACATTCAGCGCCTCGGCCAGTTCGGCGACGGTGGGATCGCGCCCAAGCTCCTGGGTCAACTGGTGGCTGGCGCGCAACAGCCGGTTGATTTGATCGCCCATGTGCACCGGCACGCGAATGGTGCGGCCCTGATCGGCAATGGCGCGCGTAACGGCCTGGCGAATCCACCAGGTGGCGTAGGTGCTGAACTTGTGTCCGCGCCGCCAGTCGAACTTCTTGGCGGCGCGGATGAGGCCGATGTTGCCTTCCTGAATCAGGTCCAGGAACGGCACGCCGCGCCCGATGTACTTCTTGGCGACGCTGATGACCAGGCGTGAGTTGGCGTTGATCAGGTGCTCGCGGGCGGCCATGCCATCTTCGCCCATCTGATTCAGTCGCAAGCGCTCTTTTTCTTCCAGCTTCTCCGCGTCGGTTTCGGCGATCATGTCTCGCGCAGCCTTGCCGCGCTCCATGCGCTGAGCAAGATCTACTTCCTGCGCCGCCGTCAAGAGCGGCACGCGGCCAATCTCTTTCAGATACAGGCCGACCGTGTCATCAGCTTCGATGGCCTCGAGCAGGTTCTCGTTGTTGTGGTCGTTGTACTCGTCCTCGTCCTCGTCCTCTTCATAGGCGAGCTGATCTGCCGCTTCGTCCTCGCTGGGGACAATCTGGATACCGGCGTCTGCCAGCGCGGCAAATACGTCTTCCATTTGCTCGAGGTTTTTCTCGGCATCTGGGAACGCGGCCAGGATGTCATCGTATGTGACATAACCCTTTTCGCGGCCAATATTGAGCAGTTGTTCCTCACCCGACAACTCCTCAACGGTGTCTTCCAGGACCACCGGCACCGCGTCTTTGACATCTTTCCTGGCCACTTTGCCGTCTGGGGGAGTCGCGGCGGGCTTGACCGCTTTGGCACTCACGGCCGCCTTGCCGTTCTTTGCCAAAGGAGCCTTCTCGGTTTTCTTCTTGCGAATGGCCATTCCAAATCCTATGTATCTTCCGCCAGAATGAGATGGCGATGAGACCAGTCTGCTTGCAGTATTAACTCCGTCCGTGAGGCAGCCCTGAGAACACTAGAAGCAGGTTTCACCGGGCCGGCGCAAACGAAACGAACTGTCGCGGTCGAACTTGACAGAATCCGCCTGTGAGAGATGTTAGTTAACAGAAGGACGATTGTCAAGCACGAAAAGCCGCCGTTTGCGCCGTTTTGGGGCTTTGTGCACCGCGATTTCCCGGCGTTTACCCCCGGTCAGGGCAGGGCGCCCACATAGACCCATCGAGACACGAGCGTGCCGCTTCCGTCGCGCAGTTCCGCAACATCGCCACTGTTCGACCACACCGGCGCGTCTGCGCCGAACATCAGCGTCCCGCATGTTCCAAACGCGATCGGCGAATTGGTATACACCCGGCAGGTGTCGCCGGGAAACATGACCATCCCGTTGCTGAAGGTGTATACCCGGTTGGTTGACACTGCCCGGAGTGTCCAGTTCGACAGATCTATCGGCTCACCGCTCTGATTTGCGATTTCAACAAACTCATTGGCCTCATTGGTGGCCGGATCGCCCAGGTACTGAATGGCGGTAATGGCGATGGGGCCTGTGATGATGTTGCTCGATATCGCCGGCGGAGGGGCATCTGTCGGCGCCGGCGGGGCTGCTTCCGGCGTCGGCGGCTCGGTGGGTGGGGGGAGCGCTGTGTCGGTTGGGAGGGGCGGGGCGGGCGCGCTGGTGTCTGTCGGCGTCTCAATCGGCCCCGGCTGGGATTGATCCGCTGGCGGCAGGGTTGCGCGAGACTGCGGGTCAATGGTGGGGATCGCATCGACAGGCAGGGTTGCCACCTCGACTTCGAGCGCTGTCGTCGGCGCCGGCGGATTGTTGTCGGCGTTGATCGAGACTGTGGCTGTGGCCGCGCCGTCAGCGATGCCGTTCGCGCCGCGCGTGGCCGGCGTATCCGGGCCGGGCGTCTGGAGCGGGGATTCAAGCGGCCCAATGGGCTGCGTTCCGCCATGCGGCGTGGATGCGCCTGACGTGTTGGCTGCGGCGATCATCTGGCGTGTCTGGGCCATCCCAGGGCTGAGCAGCAGGGCCGTGGCACATGCGCATACGATGGCGACCATCAGGCCGGCGGCGATCAGCACCAGCCAGACCAGCGCGCTGGACACAGGCAATCCCGGCCCGGGCGAAGGCTGCCACGACGTGGGCGCTGTCAACTCGAACACCTGCCGCCGGGTCAAGGGGCCGGCCATCAGACGCGCCGCGATCTCCGGGTAGCGCGCCCTGAAACCCTCTGCAATGTTGACATGCTGCGAGCGGCGCGTTGCGCGCTCCAGGGTGAGCCGGCTGCCGCAAACTCCGCAGATCCCCAGCAGGCTTGCTGCGTCATCTGCCGGCTCGAAATTGAGCGCGCGCTGATGGCACACCGGACAGGTGTCCGGCGGGATATTGGCGATATCCAGGGCGCGATTCTCTGTCGCCATGCGCGCAGGCAAGGGGTGTCAGACGCTCCGTGGATGTCTGCTCACACCTGGAACGGCTGAGCGGCCCGCGCGCCTCGCAGGTTGCGGTCGATTTCCCAGGGGTAGACGATGAAGGCATCGGTCAATGCTGCGTAGTACGTCGGTTTATGGTTCGGGAAGAGATTGGCGCTGGCGCGATAGTGAAGCACAGCCGTTTCGGTGCGCGCGCCGCTGGCTTCCACGCGCCCGCGCACCGTCATGATGTGCCGGCCGTGTGTCCATATGTCGTCTACCACCAGCACGCGCCTGCCCCGTGTCAGGGTCTCATCAGGAAACTGTAAAAACGTGGGCCACGCCAGCAGGCGGGGAGCATTTTCGGACGGGAATTCCACTGCTGCCGTTAGAATATGCTTAATGTTCAACGCCTCAGCGATCAGTCCGCCTGGAATGATGCCGCCGCGAGTGATCATCACGAGGGCGTCGAATGTGCCGGCCATCTGTGGCAACAACTGGTCGATCAGCGCGTCCACATCCGCCCATGTCAAAACTTCCCGTTTGGGTGCTTCCTCTCGTCGCATGCTCTTCGTCCTTCCTGCCCCGGACCTTTGCCTTTTCCACCAGGTTGGTGTAACGTATCCCTCAGCATAACGCAGGAGCAGATCTATGCGCCAACGATTCTCCTTCTCGTCCCGGACGCCGATTCTGGCGCTCGCTGGTTTGATCATTCTAACGGGCTGCGCCCCTCAACCTGCGAGCGTCGGCATTCCGACGCCGAACGCCGTCGTCATTTTTGCGCAGCAGACGGCTATTGCTCAGAGTGCTGCGATTGCTGCGGCCACGCAAATGGCAGCGCAGCCGACGCCGTCCCCTGTGCCGACTGCCGAGCCGCCCACGCCCCTGCCGCCATTGCCCACCGAGACACCACCACCACCACCTACGCCTGTTGATCTGCCGGGCGATAGCGTCCAGTCGAGCCAGCCCAGAGGTTCACAGGTCGCATGCGGCCAGCAGATCATACACGTTGTCCAGCCCGGCCAGAACCTGTTCCGCATCGCCCTGCGATACAACACCACCATCAATGCCATCGCGCGATTGAACGGCATCACCAACACGCGCCTCATTCGCGTCGGTCAGCGCCTGCGCGTTGTGACATGCGCCCGCGCTGGCGGCAGCGCGCCGCGCCATGGCGCGCATTACATCGTCCGACCAGGCGACACCCTGTTTCGGATTGCCGCTCGCTATGGCATCAGTGTGCATCGCCTTATGGCTGCCAATGGCCTGTGTTCAACCCTGATCGTGCCCGGCCAGAATCTCATCATCCCCTGACTTGATCCCGACACTAGCGCGCCTGGACGGGAAAATCCAGCGGCGCCAGTTCGAGCCATGAATTGCCAGGCTTGAGCGGGATCGGGTTTCCCTGCATGTCAACGAACCGCAGCACGCCCGGTTCGCCGGGCCGCAGCCACAGCCCGTCGATGACCCTGCCATCACGCGCAATCTTCACCGGCCCTTGTCCCCACAGTTGAATCTGGATGGACATCGCGCCGGTGTTGTCTTCCTGAATCAATGTCACGGCGTGGTGCGCAAAGGCCACGATGATGTTGGCTGCCGTCAGGGTCTGGCGCGTTTCGGCATCCACGTGCGGCTGCCCATCGACGTTGCGCTCCCACAGGCCCGTCCCGGCGTTGTAGTTCCAATCGACCGGATCAGCCTGATAAGGGATTGAGAGTGTGGCGGCTGTCTGGCCGCCTGACGGCGCAATAGGATCGAACACCCAGGTGTTGAACGTCGTGCGCTGGTTCCTGCCGCGCTCGTCCAGCACACGCCAGGCGTTCACTGTGTTGGCAAACAGGTTGTGCGGCATGGGACGGTCATTTGTGCGGAACATCGGACAGGAGGGGCATTCGAACGGGCCGAAATCGCTGATGATGACGCCACTTGAGTTGACATCCCCCGGCCGGGTCGCGCCTTCGAGCGCGACGGCGCGCATGGTGGGTTTGATGCCGGGGCTGGTGCCGGAACAGACCAGGCCGGCGCCAAAAATGCGCGGCAGTTCGATGTCGATCAAACGGCAACTGCGCACCGAGCCGACGCGCTCCGGCGCGTTCGACAGATACAACGCGGTGAAGCGCGTGATACCGCCCTCCGCCAGATGTTCGACAACCACATCCGCGCTATTGAGGCCGCTTTGCGGGCGCACTTCAGCCGTATTGGCCACTTTGATCAAGAGGGGCGCGCGCTCCAGCACAGCCATATCTGACACCGGCAGGCCGGTGAATGGATTGATCGACCCGTCCGGCGTGGGCGTCATGGCCGGCGTCGGGGCAGCAACTGCCGGCGTCTCCGCAGGCGGTGGGGGCGTGTCTGATGGCGCAACGGTGGGCGCGTAGATCGTCACCGCCGGCACAAAAGCCGGCGTTGTCGTTGGGGCTGTATCTGCATCGGATGGCGCGCCGCAGGCGCCGATCGTCAATGAGAGAGTTGCCAGAACGCCGAGACAGCGCCTCAAGGATGTCATCAACAACTTGCCTCCGATTCGTCCCGGTCGCAGGGATCAGGCGCCGGCAATGGCGGGCGCGCTTCCCATGTGCCGTGAATGTGAAAATGTGAATGTGTGCTGGCGATTATACCTGTGCGGTGGTAGAATCCTCAGTCGTTGTCTGCGGCTCCAGGGCGTCTGATGCCTTGCGCCAAAGCGAAGCAGGCCCTCATCGTCTAGCGGTCCAGGACGTGGCCCTTTCAAGGCCAAAACACGGGTTCGAGTCCCGTTGAGGGCACTTCCATCGTCTACAATTCCCCCGGCATGGATGAAGCGGCGCTCATCAAAGCAGCCCAGCGCGGCGACGCGCATGCGTTCAATGCGCTGGTCCTGGCCCATCAGTCCCAGGCTTACAACGTGGCCTGTCGCATCATGGGCGACGCCGCGTCTGCGTCCGACGCCACGCAGGAAGCCTTTCTCTCGGCCTACACAAGCATCAAATCGTTTCGAGGCGGCTCATTCAAAAGCTGGATTCTGCGCACGGTCACCAATGCCTGCTTCGACGCCCTGCGCTATCGCAAGCGCCGACCGGCCACATCGCTCGATGGACTGGGCGCAGAAGACGACGCCCAGGATGGCGACTTCGAGACGTTTCTGCCTTCTGCGGATGAATCACCCGCCGACGCCGCCGAGCGCGCCGAGTTGCGTCATCTGATTGAGCAGGCTGCCCTGGCGCTGCCGCCGGATCAGCGCGCCACGTTCGTTCTGTCTGATGTGCAGGGCATGAGCTACGAGGAGATCGCCGAGATCATGCAAACCAGCCTGGGCACGGTCAAGTCGCGGCTCAGCCGGGCGCGCGCCAAACTGCGCGACTATCTGCTCAGCCGGCAGGAACTGTTGCCTGACGAATTCCGTCAATAGAACTGCGCGCCGAGGGCAAAGCGCGGCGCATCGTCATGTCAAATCGTCACTCATCAATTGTCAATCGTCAATCGGATGACGAACTGATCTCGGCCTGGCTGGATGGCCGGCTGAGCAACGCCGAGCGCGTTGCGTTCGAGGCGCGCCTGCGCGCCGAGCCGGACCTCAAGCGCAAGGCAGACGCGACGCGCTTGCTGGTCGCCACAGCGCGCGCCCTGCCGGCCCAGCCGTTGCCGCGCGACTTCACGATTCCCGTCCCCATCGCGGGCGCTGCGCGGACACACCCCCGCCCGCCGGTTCATCTGTTCACCTGGTTTCTGCGTGTCGGTTCGGCGCTGGCAGCCGCTGTGTTTGTGATTGCGATCGGCCTTGACCTGGCCGGCCTGTCTGCGCCACGCGCTCAGCCCCCGATGTCGGCAACGCAGGCGGCTTTTGCCGCGCCGCCGATGCAATCAGAAGATTCGATTGCAGCCGATGCTGCAAGGATCGCTCCGGCGCCCCCCGGCGCAGCCGCGCCCCCCGGCGCTACGCCCGAAGCGCAGCCGGCCAGTGGCGAACCGCCGATGCAGGCCATGCGGCAGGGCGCCGAGTCTGCCGTCGAAGCGCAGCCGGCGTCGGAGCAGGCTCAACCGATGGTTGCGCCCAAAGACGCTCCCGATGCTGCGCCTGCGGCGATGCCAGAGGCCGGGCCAATGCAGCGTGATGCCGCAACAGAGCAGATTCCATCCGCCACGCGTGCGACGCAGGCAGAGGCTTCGACTGCGCCTCAATCCACTGAGACGCCTCAGCCGCCCGATGCGATGATGCGCGCTGGCGAGCGCGCTGGCGCGCCGGCGGCGCAGCCGGACACAACACCCTGGTGGCGCATTGTGGCCGGCGTTGCGCTTGCGCTGGCCGTATCTCTGGGTGTGCTGGGCTGGCGCCGATCCTGAGACGGACAGCTGCTCAGGCGCCGCGCGCGCCGGTCTGATTCCCGGCCGGCGCGTCGATCAACGCAAACACCTTGCGCCCCTTGAACACGCGATAGAGCAGAAACAACGAGGGGAACAGGATCAGGCCGCCGGCGACCAGCGCGACCACAGCGATTTGCAATGTGATCTCTGGCCCTGCCGCCTGCTGGATCGTCAGATTGGGCAGCACCAGATACGGGTACTGCGCGAAGGCCCATGTCCACATCACACAGATCACCTGCAACACCACGGTTAAGCGCGCCACATAGAACCGGCGTTTGAGCAGGGCCGCGATCGTGCCCACGCCGAGCACCATGGACAAACCGACGGTTGCCAGCGTCCACGGGCGCTCGACGAAGCCGGCGTACAACACGGGCGCGTCCTGCCGGATGAAAAACAGGCTGATCCACGCGACGCCGCCGGTGACGATTGCCGCGATCAGCGCGCGCCGGCGGAAATCTTCGCGCAGCGCTTCGTCATGGGCGCTGTCTGCCTCGATAGCAAGGTACACCGCCGCCAGCAGCGCAAACAGGCACAGCGTCAGCGCCCCCATTGCAAACGGGAACGCGCCCAGCCAGGCGTCGAAGAAGTCCGTGCGCACTGCGCCGTCCACGACCACAATCCGGCCCGAGCTGATGCTGCCCACAATGATGCCGAGAAAGATCGGCGTCACCACGCTGGCGATGGCGAACACGGTGCCGTACACCTGTCGCACCGAGTCGGTTTGCGAGCCGTAAGCGCGAAAGACGAACGCCGAACCACGCGCCACGATGCCGACCAGCATGAGCATCAGCGGGATGAACAGGGCCGTCGAAATTTCGGCGAAGGCCAGCGGGAAGCCGGTGAACAGAATGACGATGGCAGCGATCAGCCAGACGTGGTTGGCTTCCCAGATCGGGCCAATGGCATGAGCGATCAACTCGCGCTGCTGGCGCGCGCGCGGGCCGGAAGCCAGCAGGTCCCACACGCCGCTGCCAAAGTCAGCCCCGCCCAATAGGGCATAGAACGTCATCGCCACCATGATGCTGCCGGCGACCAGAGAAGGAAGGTCAAACAGGAGCGTATTCATCGCTATCAAACTCGAATCGCGGTCACGCCGCAGGCGCATGACCGGGCGCGATGCGCGGGCTGTGAAGCACCTGATACGTCAGCACCCACACAGTGATGACAGCCAGCGCAACGTAGATGAGCGCAAAGCTCACGAGCGGCACGCCGAGGTTGGTCATCGGCGTCACGGCGTCCAGCGTGCGCATGATGTCCTGGATGATCCACGGCTGGCGGCCCAGTTCGGTCACGACCCAGCCGGTCTCCAGCGCAAGCAGGCCAAACGGCGCCGCCAGGGCCGCCAGCCACAGGTACCACCGGCTGTCCGGCAGCCGGCGTCTGCGCCACGCCAGGACTGCGCCCAGCCCGGCCACGCCGAGCATGACAAATGCGCTGCCGACCATGATCTGAAAGGCAAGGTGAACCAGCAGCACCGGCGGCCAGTCTGCGCGCGGAAACGCCTCCAGCCCGATGACGGTCGCGCCGGTGTCGCCAAATGCCAGCCAGCTCAACAGGCCCGGGATCTCAATTGCCAGCGGGGTTTCCTGCGTGTTGGGATTGGGAATGCCGCCAATGCGCAACGGCGCGCCCTGTTCGGTCTTGAACTGGCCTTCCATGGCGGCCAGCTTGGCCGGCTGCAACTGCGCGACCTGTTTGGCGCTGAAGTCGCCGGCCAGCGGTTGCAGGACGCCGGTGATGAGCGTGGCCGTCAGCGCAAACGCAAACGCCTTGCGGTGAAACAGGTTGCTGCGGTCGCGCAGCAGCATGATGCCGTGAATGCCCATCATGGCGGCGGCGATGGTCTGATAGGCCGCGATGCTCATGTGCAGCGCAATGTGCGGCCAGGCCGGGTTGAACATGGCGGCGAAGGGATTAATGTTGACCGCCTGTCCGTTGGCGACTTCAAAGCCGGCCGGCGCGTGCTGCCAACCGTTGACCATCAATACCAGCAGGCCGGAGACCGCTCCCGAAACCGCCACGATGACGCCGGCCCCCAGGTGCAGCCGGGGCGACACGCGCTCCCAGCCATACAGGTAGATGCCCAGGAAAATCGCCTCTGTGAAGAAGGCGAATCCCTCCAGCGAAAACGGCACGCCAATGATCGAGCCGGAGAACTGCATGAAGCCGGGCCACAGCAGCCCCAGCTCGAACGACAACACCGTGCCGCCCACCGCGCCGACCGCGAACAGGACGGCTGCCCCTTTCGACCATGCTTTGGCCAGAGACAGCCAGACCGTTTCGCCGGTGCGGCGATACCGCCACTCGGCAATCACCATGAACAATGGCATGGCGATGCCGGCGGCGGCAAACACAATGTGAAAAGCGAGTGATAGCCCCATCAACAGGCGCGCAGCTAAAGCGTCGGTCATGTCGCCTCCTGATGCGCGGGAACGTTTGTCAGCATAAGCAATATTTTAGGGCCGCTGCGCGGATATGCGAGCGGCGTATTTCAACGCAGGAGCATGGCAGGGCGCGCTAATTTCCGTCTAATGATCGACGGTATAATCCCGGCTCATGCCAACCTATCAGTACGCCTGCCCTGATTGTGGGTATCAGTTTGAACAACGACAGAAGTTCACGGATGATCCGATCAAGCGCTGCCCCAACTGCGGCCGTCGCCACGTCTATCGCGTGGTCAGCCAGGTTGCCGTGACCTTCAAGGGTTCGGGTTGGTACATCACCGATAGTCGATCCTCCAACGGCAAGTCAGGGGGATCGAAGAGCGTGAAGCCCATGGAGCCGAAGGAGCACGAGCACAAGCCGGCGGCGCCGGCCGGCGAGAGCGCAGGCGGGGGCGAAAGCAAAGTGGCCGAGGCCTCTGCCAGGTCGAGCAAGACCGCCGAATCTGCCGGCTAACGGTCATATCCTTCCGGGCTGCCGATCGTTCAAACGCGCCACCCACAAGCCGGGCATCTGCAATACCAGTGCCCGGCTTGTCTCTTTTCGCCGTTTAAGGCGGTATACTTCCGGCCACACCCTGACTCCGCCATTGCGGAACTGGAGGAAATCCTTAAATATCCATGTCCCCCACGATCGCGCTAATCGGCGCCGGCAGCACTGTCTTTGCCAAAAACCTGCTCGGCGATATCCTGAGTTACCCCGAACTGGCCGGCTCGACCATACGCTTGTATGACATCGATTCCGAACGGCTCAAAACCTCGGACATCGTGGCGCACAAGCTGGCGGACTATCTTGGGGCCAGGCCGGTCATTGAAGCCACTACCGATCCCCGCCGCGCGCTGGACGGCGCCGACTACGCCATTTCCATGTTCCAGGTGGGCGGTTACAAGCCCGGCACCGTCATCGACTTCGAGATTCCCAAAAAGTACGGCCTGCGCCAGACCATCGCCGACACGCTCGGCATCGGCGGCATCATGCGCGCGCTGCGCACCATCCCGGTCATGCTGGATTACTGCCGGACGATGGAGCAGGTGTGCCCGGATGTGGTCTTCCTGCAGTACGTCAACCCGATGGCGATGAACTGCTGGGCGATCAGCCGGGGCAGCAGGATCAGGACGGTCGGGCTGTGCCACAGCGTGCAGGGCACGGCCGAGCAGCTTGCCCACGACATTGGCGTGCCCATCGAGGAGATCAACTACATCTGCGCCGGCATCAACCACATGGCGTTCTACCTGCGCTTTGAGCGCGATGGGCAGGATCTGTACCCGCTGATCCGCAAGGTCTATGACGAGGGGCGCGCGCCGGCATGGAACCTGGTGCGCTACGAAGTGCTGCGCCGATTCGGCTACTTCGTCACCGAGTCGAGCGAGCACTTCAGCGAGTATGTGCCGTGGTTCATCAAGCGCGACCGGCCCGATTTGATCGACGCCTTCAATGTGCCGCTGGATGAATACATCCGCCGCTGCGAAGCGCAGATTGCCGGCTGGCATGCCATGCGCGAAGCCTTCGAGCGCGGCGAAGGCATCGAACATCGGCGCAGCCACGAATACGGCTCCGCCATCATCCACAGCATCGAGACCAATCAGCCGCGCGTGATCTATGGCAATGTGCCCAACTACGGCTTGATCGACAACCTGCCACAGGGATGTTGCGTCGAAGTGCCGGTGCTGGTCGATCGCAACGGCTTGCAACCTACCCGTGTCGGATCGCTGCCGCCGCAACTGGCCGCTCTGATGCAGACCAACATCAACGTGCAAGCGTTGACGGTGGAAGCTGCGCTGACCGGCAAGCGCGAGCACATTTACCACGCTGCCATGCTCGACCCGCACACCGCCGCCGAGCTGGACCTGGCGCAGATCACCTCGCTGGTGGATGATCTGATCGCCGCGCACGGCGACTGGCTGCCGGAGTTCCGCTGAGTTGGCAAGGTTGTAAGTAGTCCACAGGAGGCAAGGCAATGTCAAATCGACGGGCATTGTGCGTGGGAATCAACAAGTTCAGGAACTACCCGACCGCAGAACTGAGGGGCTGCGTCAACGACGCCCAGGACATGGCGCAGTTGCTCAAGGATATGCTGGGCTTCGCCGATGCTGACATCACGATCCTCACCGACGCCCAGGCCACGAAGGCGCGCATCATGTCCAACCTGAAGTCGCTGGTGGCTGACGCCAAAGCCGGCAGGTTGAAGTACATCGTCTTCAGCCTGTCGAGCCACGGCACGCAGGTGCCAGACGTGAGCGGCGACGAAGCGGATCGCGCCGATGAAGCGTTCTGCCCATATGATCTGGCGGCCAAAGGCGACCAGTGGGACCCGGATCACATCATTCTCGACGACGAGTTGCACGACCTCTTCACCCAGTTGCCGCAGGACGCGCTGCTGGAGTGCTATTTCGACACCTGCCACAGCGGCACCGGCATCAAGAATCTCGACCCGGTGGTGCTGCTGCTGCCCAATGCGCCCCGGCCGCGTTACCTGCCCCCGCCTTCTTACAAAGCCTTCCTCAAGTTGCGCGACGCGCCGATGCGCACGGTGGCCGCGTTGCGCAAGTCCGACAAGATGCTGGCCCGGCATCACATCCTGTGGGCCGGCTGCCGCGACGATCAAACCAGCGCCGACGCTTACTTCGACGGCCGATTCAACGGCGCATTCACTTACTACTACGTCAAGACCGTGCGCGCGTCGAACAACACGCTGTCGCGCGCCAGGGTGCGCGACGCTGTTCGTTCGGCCCTCAAAAAGGCAAAGTTCGATCAGATTCCGCAGTTGGAGTGCGACGCCACCAACCGCAGCGCCCGGTTGTCCTAGAAAGGGCGCGAGATTCGGCGCAAGAGTCAAAGCCCGGCTGCTGCGCGCAGCAGCCGGCTCTTTGTCCGGCGACTGAAGTCGCGGGCAAATTTCGGCAAAGCGTGCGCGCTTATAGCGCGCTATAAGCGCGCTGCAAGCCGCGCGCGGGCGATTTCAATCGCCTGCGGGTTGATGTCGATGCCGATCCAGCGCCGGCCCAGGCGCTGCGCGGCAACCAGCGTCGTGCCGCTGCCGCAAAACGGGTCGAGCACAACATCCTCTTCGTTGCTGGCAAGTTGAACAATGCGCGTCAGCAACGCCAGCGGCTTCTGAGTCGGGTAATCGACGCGCTCTCTGGATGTGGGCGCGATGGCCGGCATATCCCACACGTCGTCGAGCGGCTTGCCGCCCTTCATCACGTAGCGTTTGCCATAGGCATTCATGTAGCGCTTCCCCTGCGCGTTCACGTGACGGTATTTGTCCAGCATGGCCGGCGTCGGCGCGTCGCGCAGCGCGTTGAACACATAGTCGGGCGAGCGGGCATACCAAAAGATGACATCGTGCTTGGTCAACAGCCGGCGGGCAGCTTTCGACGCGCCCAGCCCGTAATGCCAGATGATCTGATTGACGAAGACGCCCCGCGCGCGATCGGGCCGCGCGGGTTCGGCCAACCCGAACAGATCATCCAGCATCAACCGGATATGGGGACTCATGCGCCAGTCGCAATGAAAGAAGAGCGAGCCGTCAGAGGCCAGAACGCGCAACATGGCTTCGAGGCGCGGGCGCATGTGGGCTACGTAGGCCGCCGGCGACCCAAACGCATCATCGTAGCTGCCGGCCTTCGCCCGCCGGCGCGCGCCGGTGTTGAACGGCGGATCGAGATAGATCAGGCGCGCCGAGCCGGCCTTCAGCCGGGGCAGGGCATCCAGACAATCGGCGGCGATAAGGCGATTCTTCATGCCTGCGCCGGCGTCTGCCACAGCCCCGCAATGCGCGCCCCGCAGTCGGGACACACACCGCCGTCCTTCAGGCGGTTGTTCAGCACGCGAAAGCCCAGCCGTTCGATCAAAGTCGCCCCGCAGCCGGGGCAATAGGTGTTCTCAAAGCGCGCCAGTTTGCCGGGCAGGTTGCCGGCGTACACATAGCGCAGCCCTTCCGCGTAGCCGATCTCGGCGGCGCGCGCTAAAGCGCGGGCGTCCGTGTTGTCGCGGTCGGTCATGCGGTAGTCCGCGTGGAACGCCGTCACATGCCAGGGAATGTCGGGGGACAGCAAACGAATGAACTGCGCCGCGTCGCGCAACTCATCGTCCGAATCGTTGAACCCCGGCACAACCAGCGTGACGATCTCCAGCCAGAAGCCCATCTCATACACCATGCGCGTCCCTTCCAGCACGCGATCCAGCGCCGCGCCGAGCTGACGATAATTCCGGTCGCGCATGGATTTGAGATCGATCTTGTAGCCGTCGAGCCAGGGCCGCAGAAACGCCAACACCTCGCGCGTGGCGTAGCCGTTGGAGACATACAGGCACACCAGGCCGGCTGCCTTCGCCGCTTTGAAGACATCGGCCGCCCACTCTGATGTGATGAGCGGTTCGTTGTACGAGCTGACCATGCTGCGCGCCCGCGCGCGACGGGCCAGCGCCGCCAGATCATCAGGTGTTACCCTGATCGGCGGCGCGCCGGCGGCAGCGTCGCGCAGCGCCTGCGAGATGTCCCAGTTCTGGCAGTAGTCGCAGTGGAAATTGCAGCCCAACATGCCGAACGTCAGCGCGGTCGAGCCGGGCAGCACGTGATAGAAGGGTTTTTTCTCCACCGGGTCGGCGTGAATGGCCGAGGCATACCCCCACGGCGCGTACAATACGCCGCCGGCGTTGTAACGCGCCTGGCAAATGCCGCGCGCGCCGGGCTTGATGCGGCAGCGATGGGCGCACGCCACGCATAGCACGCTTCCCTCGGCCATCGGTTGATACAACGCCGCTTCCCGAACCAGTGCGGTCAGACTCCGGGCCAGGGGCGCGTCGCCGGCCAATGGCGCCCGGACAGCGGCGGATGGCGTCTGGGTTGCTTGCGGGGTTGGGATTGCGTTCATATATCCCACTCCTGGGCGATCACATCGCGCAATCGCTCAAAACAATCATAGCGCAGGAAAGCAGCAGACAGAGAGCGCAATCTGCCCGCCGGCATTTGAAAGATGCGACTGAGTGAGCGCGGCTATTCCGCAAAGTGCGCAGCCAGCTACCACTCGAAGCTTTGCGCCACGATCACCCCCTGCTCGCGGGCGCGTTGCGCGAAGGAGGGCCGCGCATAGTGCGTGATCAGCAACGGCATGATCTCCATGCCGGGATACGCCTCTCGCACCGCCTCTATCTTGCGGGCCAGTTGCGCCAGCACGTCGTCCTCTTCCCGCCGGTTCGCCCGCCGCTCGTCCAGTTGCAATTTGGTCTCGCCCACGATCAGCACGTCCCGCCCGGCGCGGCGCCCCTTGCCAAAAATGTTGATCTCCTCGCCGGCGATCTCCGCGCGCACCAGCCGCTCCGTCACCTCCAGCCCGTGCGCGCGGGCCAGAAAGGCCGGCAACATGCG
>CALBEF010000078.1 GCA_937927775.1 uncultured Anaerolineae bacterium
GGCACGCCGTGATCACGGCTTTCGCGCAACAGTTCGTATTTCTCGACGAATGGGCGCAATGTTTCGCCGTAGAGCCGGATACGCCGGATCGTCAACCTCGGGTTGCCTGACTCGACCGGGCGCACTTTGTAATGCGCGCCCGCGAACACCGTCTCGACCAACCGCATGACGTATGCATGCTCTTCGTCGTTAACGGTCATCAATTCGATGGTCAAGCTGCGGTTCGTGCCCTTGTCGTATTGCCCGACGAATCCATCGCCCTGAATCCAACCGGCCAGCGCGCACTCGGCAATGTCACGCTCTTCCGAAGTTTGCCCGACAGCAGTAGTCGTCACGAGGCGCATGCGCTGGCCCGGCGCAAGCTGATCCACTCTCAACCAGCGGCCCACGCCGCGCCGCTCATCGGCAGCCCAGACCAGATGATCGCCGGTCGCTTCGACGAAGACGCCATTCTTCAGCGCGATCCGATACACAGGCTTCTGGCCGTTGGACTTAACGGCAACCACGCGCGTCTTCCCCGCGCCACCCTCGGAGCCGTCAAAAACCTCCAGGCCGATCATGTTCTGCGTGACGATCTCGCCGATGGCCAGCGGGCCGGATGGCGTAGAGATTAAGGCGTCGAAGGGCTGGCACGCATGCGGTTGCGGGTGCGTGTAAGCGTCCTCTGAAGCAACAACCTGGCCGCTGGCCGGCTCGACGTAGAAGTGCCCTTGCGCCGGCCCGGTGATGCCATACGCCCAGTTCAGGCCGGTGTTAAACCACTGCGGGCTGTTCGGCGCCGCCATCTGCATCGCCAGCATGTAACACAGCTCGTCGTAGAACGACCGCGCGTCCTCTTCGCTGTCAAAGTAGCCGTGCTTCCAGCCCCAGTAGGTCCATGTGCCGGCCAGGCGATGAAAGACCTGCCGCGCGTCCCGCTCGGCTCCCAGTGCCGCGCCCTCTGCCGGCGTCGAACGCTGCAACCAGGCCGGCACGTCCTCCTCGGCGACACGGCGCATCTGATCCGGCACGCCCGCTTTGCGGAAATACTTCTGCGCCAGAATATCGACCGCCACCTGCGACCAGTGCGCCGGAACATCGATTCCCTGCATCTCGAATACCGTCGAACCGTCCGGGTTGCGAATCACAGAACTGCGCTTCTCGAACGGAATGCTTGCGTATGGACTGCTGTTCGGTTGGGTGAAAACTCGCTTGATCTTCATGGCTCCCTCTTTCACGCCCGTGTCGCGCCCGCTTGACAGGCGCCGCTATCGCTCTGCCAGCAACTTCTCGATTTCCTTCTTCACGCTCTCCAGGTCTTTCAGGTTGAGATACACAATCGCATACCGGATGTAGGCCACTTCATCCAGCTTGCGCAATCCATTCAGCACCATGTCCCCGATATCGCGCGCGGCAACCTCGGATTTGTTGAGCGCCACTACCTGCGCCTCGACCAGATCGACCAGCCGGTCGATATCCTCGGCCGACACCGGCCGTTTGGCGCACGAGATCCTGATGCCCTCCAGAATCTTGTCGCGGTTGAACGCCTCCCGGCGTCCCCCGCGCTTCACCACCAGCGGTGTGGATTCGACGACGCGCTCAACCGTGCTGAACCGCTTGTTGCAGCTCTTGCATTCGCGCCGCCGACGGATTCCGCCGCCTGCCTCCCGAATTGTGTCGATTACATGCGTGCTGCCTGATCCACATGCCGGACACTTCATGAATATCCCACCCCCGCAAAGACATCGCCACATATGGCGGTCATAACTTAATTTAGCGCCATATGTGGCGTCTTCAGGGAACGCGATTCTACGACGCCCCGTCGTCGTTTGTCAACGACTGAACCTTAAAATCTGCAAACTGCTATCGCCTGAGGAAAGCGATCACAAAACAATCAGAGGATGCGCGCAACGCTCAACGCCTTCACACAGCAGTAATTTGCCGGATGCGTTGAACGCGGGCCTGACGCGCCAAAGCAATGACAGGGCGACAACGCGCCTTGTCACCCTGTCACCCTGTCACTTCAGCGCCGGCGCAGGAACGATGGCAGTTCGAGATTATCCGGGTCAATCGGCATCTGGCGGGTCGCCCGTTCCGCCGGCTCTCCAGATGCCGTCGCGGTTGACATGGAGGTGGTCGTCGACATCGTTCGCGCAGGGTTGCGAGCGGTCGATGTCTGTGCGCTTATTGTTCGTGGCAGCCGTCGCGGCGCGCTGCCGGTCTGGTCAAAACCCGTTGCGATGACTGTGATGCGAATCTGTTCCTTCATCGACTCGTCGATCACCGCGCCGAAGATCACGTTGCAGTCCGGGTGCGCAGCCGCCTTGATCAGCGACGCAGCCTCATTCACCTCAAACAGGCTCATGTCCGGCCCGCCGGTGATGTTGAACAGAATGCCGCGCGCGCCATCGATGGTGACGTCCAGCAGGCTGGAGGTGATGGCCTGTTCGGCGGCCGTGCGGGCGCGACCTTCGCCGGACGAAGTGCCAACCGCCATGAGGGCGGCGCCGCCTTCAGACATGATCGCCCGCACATCGGCGAAGTCCAGGTTGATCAGGCCGGGCACCGTAATCACTTCGCTAATGCCCTGAATGCCCTGACGCAGCACATCGTCGGCCGTGCGGAACGACTGCTGCAAACTGGCCCGCTTGTCAACGATGTCGAGCAATCGATCGTTCGGTATGACGATCAGCGTGTCAACGTGCTCTTTGAGTTTTTCGATGCCGGCTTCGGCGGCGCGCGCGCGTGGCGTGCCCTCGAACGAGAACGGGCGCGTCACAACGCCGATCGTCAGCGCGCCCAGTTCCTTCGAGATGCGCGCAATCACCGGCGCTGCGCCGGTGCCGGTGCCGCCACCCATCCCGCAGGTGATGAATACCATGTCGGCGCCCTTCAGGATGCTGTACAGCTCATCCGAGGATTCTTCGGCCGCCTTTTCGCCGGCTTCCGGGTTTCCGCCGGCGCCCAGTCCCCGCGTGACTTTGTCGCCAATACGAACACGCACCGGCGCATGGCTCAACATCAATGCCTGTTGATCGGTGTTGACAGAGATGAACTCGACGCCGGCCAGACCTTCTGTGATCATCCGGTTGACCGCGTTCTGGCCGCCACCGCCGACGCCCACGACCTTGATTTGAGCCGGGGACTCAGCACGAACTGATTGCGTTCCCAAATATGTATCCATTTTTGATTTGGCCCCCTTCCTGTCCGCCAAACCTCTCACTTGCAGTGGCCTGTGCCTCATGCCAAAGAGCAAGCCAGCCGGGTTGCCCAGGCAGGCAGTCCTGCCCAGGATGTGCACCGATTCTAGCCCGATAATCCACAAAGTCAAGCCACTTATCCACAACTTCTACACAGGCATCCGAATTTTAAGTTTTTGATGAGAATTCACATAGATTCCACCTCGGTTGTCTCCAGGTGTTTCTACCCGCCTTTCGGCAGCAGGTTGCTCCACCAGCCTTTCATGTTCAGGTTCAAAGTGGGCCGGCGGCGCTTGCTGGGCCGGGCCACAATGTCGTGCATTCCCCATTTCAGCAACCCGATGGCCGTCGAGTAGGCGGGCGAGTGGAGCGTATCCACCAGTCCCTGCAAGCCGGTCGGTTGCGCGATGCGCACCGGCAGATTCGTCACGTCGCGGGCCACGTCGCGCAGACCCGGCAACAACGCGCCGCCGCCGGTGATCACCAGGCCGGCCGGCAGCAGGCCGTCATAGCCGCTCCGCTTGATCTCCTGCACGATCAAACCGAACAGCTCCTCGGCGCGGGCATGCAGAATCTCGGCCGTCTCGCGCCGGTGAACGCTCACCTTCTCCTCGTCCCCGAAGCCGGCCACAATGAACGGATTCTCCAGCGGCAGGTCGTTTGGGTTGCAGTGGCCGTTGGCAAGTTTGATCTGCTCCGCCGTCTCGAGCGGCAGGCGCAGGCA
Source organism: uncultured Anaerolineae bacterium (assembly GCA_937927775.1). Lineage (GTDB taxonomy): Bacteria > Chloroflexota > Anaerolineae > J036 > Brachytrichaceae > Roseilinea. The sequence goes on from CALBEF010000078.1 coordinate 3,904, forward strand.
CAACGCCAGATCGCTGGTGAAGTGCGCGCCGGCCACTTCCAGCACACACGTGTGCCACACCACGCCGTCAATGAAAATGGCGATGTCGGTCGTGCCGTTTCCAATGTCCACCAGCACGACGCCCATTTCCCGCTCGGTTGAGGTCAGCACTGCTTCCGCCGAGCCGAGCGCCGTGAGCACGAGTTCGCTCACGTCGATCTGGGCTGCGTTGGCGCACTTGATCAGATTCTGGATCGACGTTGTGGCGCCGGTGACGATGTGGGCCTGCACCTCGAGCCGGAACCCCAGCATGCCGATCGGGTTGCGCACGCCGTCCTGCTCGTCAACCTTAAAATGGCGCGGGATCACGTGGATGATTTCGCGGTTGTTCGGCACGCTAATGGCCTGCGCCGACTCCAGGCTGTGATTGATGTCGTTCAGGCTGACGCCCTGATCGCCCCGGCTGATGGCGACGGCCCCGTGACTGTTCTGCGAACCGATGTGACTGCCGGAGATGCTGACGATGGCGCTGTTGATCTTGAGCGCTGAGGATCGCTCCGCTCCATCCAGCGACTCCCGAATCGCAGCCGTTGCCTCGGCCACATTGATGATCTGCCCGCGCTTCATGCCGCGCGCCGGCGCCACGCCCACGCCAATGACGCTGAACTCGCCCGGCGCAGCCGTCGCTTCGCCCACCAGACTGACCACCTTCGAGCTGCCCACATCGACCGCAGCAATTATTCTGGGTTCTGCCATTGCTTTCTCGCCATCCGACTACTGGCTACTGGCTACTGACTACTGGCTACTGACTACTGACTACTGGCTACTGACGTAATACGGCGCTTCCAAAAATCGAACGTCGATCACACCCGGCGCCAGTTTGTCGCCGGCCAGTTGCGCGCGCAACAGCCGCGCCAGCGCCACTTTCTCAGCCATGTCGCCATCCCGCTCCGACCATCCCAGCCGCACGCGCCAACCGCCCTCCTCAGCATAGGTAACGCCATATCGGGCGCTGTACACATACAGACGAGCATCTGGATTCAGGTCAGCCAGTTCGGTCAATGTGCGCAGCAGCGCCGGCTCAATCGTCTGGCCAATCTGCGGGCCGGCGCCATCCCGCGCCTCGCTGCGCAGCCGCAGCGAAGCGGGCATATCGCCCAACGCCTGCTGCACCTTGCCGCTGCGATCGATCCACACCAGCCCCTGCGGCGTTTCCCACAGCGCCAGCGCCTGAGACACCTGCGCCACGATGGCGCAGGTGACAGTTCCTTCCCATGTGCACGTCACCTCGGCTGCATCGATGCCTGGCAAATCGTCGATCCGCTTCGCCGCCGCATTCAGATCGACGAAGGCAAAATGCTCGCCGGCCAGCCCACTGGCCCCGATGATTTGCGCCGGCGGCACAGCCTGGTTGTTGTGCACACGAATCGAGTCAGCCGCAATGATGAATGCGTCGCCGGTGAACCAGCGCGCGCCCAGCACAATGACCGCCGCCAACACCGCCACTGCGCCGATCCCCAGACGCGCCGCCCGACTGAGGCGCGCTGTTGCAGGCGCCCGCCGCCGGCTGACGCGCCCCGCCGCGCGCGCCACGTCAAAGCGCGTGCGCGCGTATTTGCGCCTGGGTCGGTAGCGATGCATGTCGGACATGGCAGTAGTCGTTAGTAGTCAGTCGTCAGTAGTCAGAACACAAAGCACAGAGTGCAGCACCTGACACCTGACACTCAGCACTCTGAACCCTCAACCCTCAACCCGCCACTCCCTGCCTCGCTCCAGCGCCAACTGAATGAGACAGTCCAAAAGCGCCGGATACGACAGGCCGGTCGCCGTCCACAACCTGGGGTACATACTGATCGACGTGAACCCCGGAATGGTATTGACTTCATTGACGAACAACTCTCCCGTTTGCCCATTCATCAGGAAATCGACCCGGGTCATCCCCTGAATATCGGCTGCGCGCGCCACTTCAACGGCCATATCTCGAACGCGGCGCGCCAGGTCATCCGGGATCGGCGCAGGGATGAGCAGCTCCGATTCTTCTTCGCCTTTGGCCAGATACTTGGCGGCATAGTCATAGAACTCGCGGCGCGGCCTGATTTCGCCCACCACCGAGGCGCGCAAGTCATTGTTGCCCAGCACGCTCACCTCCAGTTCGCGCGCATGCGGCACCGCCGCCTCGATCAAAACCTTTCGATCCCAGTTCAGCGCCTCGACCACGCCCGCTGCGATCTCCTCGACCGATTTGCACTTGCTGATGCCGACGCTGCTGCCCATGTTGGCCGGCTTCACGAACACCGGCAGCCCCAGCGCCATCACCGCCTGCGTGACGATCGACTCGGGCCGGGAGCGCCACTCATGCCCCGGCACAACCATCGCCCGCGCCACCGGCAGACCGTGCGCGCGCATGACATCCTTGAAAATCGCCTTGTCCATGCCGACCGCCGAGCCGGCCACGCCGGCCCCAACGAACGGCACGCCGAGCAACCGCAGCAATCCCTGCACCGTGCCGTCTTCGCCATTCGGCCCGTGCAGCACTGGAAACACCACATCGAATTCGCGCAGCGATTCGAGCGGCACAGGCCAGCGCCCGTCCCTGCCGATCAGCACCGGCGTCACGTCATAGCGATCTGCGTCCAGCGCTTGCATGACCGAAGCCGCCGACATCAGGCTGACCTCGTGCTCGCCGCTCTGCCCACCGTACAACACGGCCACTTTGATCTTCGGTTGTGATGACGCAGTTTGTTCCATGAGTCGTCAGTAGTCAGTAGTCAGAACACAGAATACAGAGCACAGAGCACAGAACACAGCACTCAGCACTCTCCACTCAGCACTCTCAACCCTCAACCTTCCCGCTCCCACTCTCCCACCAGCTCGACCTCAAGCTCGAGCCAGATATTGAAACGTTCCAACACAGCCGCGCGGGCCAGATCAATCAGCGCCTTGACATCCGCCGCCGTTGCCTGCCCGGTGGCATTGACGAAGAAATTCGCATGCGCCGGCGAGATCATCGCCCCGCCGCGCTGCGCGCCTTTCAACCCACAGGCGTCAATCAGCCGGCCGGCATAGTCGCCCGGCGGGTTCTTGAACATGCTGCCCATCGTTGCGCCCGGTGGCTGCGACGCCCGCCGCCGCGCCTGGAACTCGGCCGCTCGGCGCTCCAGATTGACGCGATGATCGCGCTTCAAATCAAACAAGGCGCCGAGCACAATCGGGCGCTCCTCCGGTCGGTACTGTTTCAACGCGCTCTGGCGATACGCAAACGCAAGCTGGCGCGGCGTCCAGTATTCCGGCTGTTCGCCCCGGCGCAGGATGCGCGCCAGGTGCAAATTCGTCCCGACTTCCGTGCCATGCGCGCCGGCATTGCCCACCACCGCGCCGCCGACCGTTCCCGGCACGCCGATCGCCCACTCCACGCCGGCCAGTCCGCGCTCGATGCAATCCCGCGCCAGCGTCGCCAGCACGACGCCCGAATCCGCCTCCACGCGCGCCGCAATATCCTTTACCGTGAACCTGACCTCGCGCGTGCGGTTGAGGACGACCAGCCCGCGCACACCGGCGTCGCTTACCAGAATGTTCGCCCCGCCGCCGATGACGATGCACGGCAACCCCAGCGCATCGGCGCGGTTGACCAGCGCCACCAGTTCGTCTGTGGCGCGCGCGTCAACCAGCAAATCCGCCGGCCCGCCGATGCGCGCGGTGGTGTAGCGGGCCATCGGCTCGTTGCGCTTCGCGCGGGTCTTCAGCACATCCAGAATATCCATGAGCGCATGGCAACCACCCGGTTGCCCCTACCGCAACATCTCCAGCAGGCGTTCACCGACCAGGTTGCCATCGCCGGCGCTCAACGTGATAACCACATCGCCGCCGCGCGCCTGCGAGATCAGGATGCCCAGCGCGTCGCCAAACGACGCCGCATTGTGCGCATGGCGGTGCGTCAGCCGGCGCGAGATTTCGATCGGGTTCAGCGCGCTGGCCGCAAACCCAAAGTCCTCGGCCCGCTCGCGCGCCGCGTAGATCGGCAGCACGATCACCTGATCGGCATCCTGGAACGACTCGGCAAACGCATCCATCAGCGCGATGGTGCGGCTATAGGTGTGCGGCTGCCACACCGCCCAGATCCTCGCCACCGGGAAACGCTGGCGCGCCGCGCGCAACGTCGCGCGAATCTCGGTCGGGTGGTGCGCGTAGTCATCGAAGACGCGGATGCCGCGCCGCTCGCCACGCAGCTCGAACCGGCGGCCCGAACCCAGAAAGCCGCCCAGCGATTTCACCGCCTCCTCTATCGGCGCGCCAACTGCCTCCGTCACCGCCAGCGAGGCCAGCGCGTTCAACACATTGTGCTCGCCCGGCACACGCAGCGACACCTGCCCGGCGTGGCCGGCCGGCCCGGCATAGGCAAAATCCACACCACCCAGCGGATTGGCCCGCGCGTTCGAGGCGCGCCACATGCCCCGCTGAAAGCCGTAGTCGATCACCGCCGGCTGATCCACCCCGCCGTCGGTCAGCCCGGCGCGCCGCAGCGCCTGCGCCACGCCCGGATCATCGGCGCAGGCCACGATTGCCCCGCCGGCCGGCACATTGCCCGCAAACAGCGCAAACGCCGCAATCGTATCGTCCAGGTCCCGGTAAGTGTCGGGGTGATCGAATTCCACATTGGTGATCACCGCGATGCGCGGATGCAGGCGCAGGAATGTGCGATCGTATTCGTCCGCCTCGACCACAAACACGTCACCGCCGCCGGCGCGCGCGTTCACGCCCAGCGGCGCCGGCGTCGCGCCGATGATGAACGAGGGGTCGTAGCCCGCGTCGCTCAGGATCGTCGCAATCATGCCCGTCGTCGTGCTCTTGCCATGCGTGCCGGACACGGCGATGCCGACAGGCGCGCCGTCGTCGCCCTGCATCAGCATATTGAGCACATCGCCGCGATGCCACACCGGAATGCCCCGCTCGCGCGCCGCCACCAGCTCCGGTTCATCGCGGGCGATGGCCGAAGACGGCGCGAGTGCGTCAATGCCATCCAGATGCGCTGGATCGTGCCCGACAAACGTTGGAATCCCTTCTGCGTTCAGCGCGTCCAGCACCGGCGAAGGGGCGCGATCGTCGCCGGACACGGCGTAGCCGCGCGCCTTCATCACGCGCGCGATCGCGCTCATGCCCGCGCCCCCGATGCCCATGATGTGCACCCTCATATGATCACTATGATTAAGAACAGAAACACGGCCACCAGCACAATGATCAACGTGGCGCCAGAGAACACCAGGAAAGCCGAGTTCTTGATCCAGAAGAAGTTATCCCATCCAGTCGCCGGTGGCATGAACCAGGGCGGATTTGCGTTCGGCGGAAACGGCCCAGGGCCGAGAATCTGGTTCTGCCAGGCCAGGTAGGCCAGCGTGCTCAGAATGAGAAAGCCGTTGATCGCCCCAAACAGGAACGAGATGATCCCGCCCTCAATGCGCCCGCGCGCGTCATTGCTGAAGCGGCTGCGCACGACCGCCGGCCCAAGATAGCCGAAAAACGCAATCACCAGGAAAGGAACCGCTTTCACGGCAAACCGCGCCGTCGCGCCCTCCGGTGATTGATCCGGCGCAAAGCCGGCCAGCATGTTGCCAAACTGGTTCAGCACGAAGATCGCCAGGATCAGGCTGGCCGTTGCAATGATCTCGCGCACCCAGCCGCGCATGGCCCCGATGAAGCCAAAGAGCACGGTGAAGAAGGCAAACACAACATCCGCGTTGACCATGCTGTCACCTCAGTTGCGCTGGTCCGCCTTCGCGGATGTAATCCGCGCGGATGCAATCCGCCAGACCACGTCGGCGATCTTGCGCGCGCCGCCGCCGGCCTCCGCCGCAAGTCCCCGCGACGCCTCGCGCATGGCAGACAGTCGCGCCGGGTCGGCCAGGAGTGATGCGACTGTTTTCACAAGGCCCTGTCCGGGGTGATTCAACTGCCCATCCTCGATCATCACCGCCGCGCCGCGCTCCACGAGATACTGCGCGTTGACCCGCTGATATCGCCATGCATGCGGATACGGCACCAGCACCGCCGGCAGGCCCAGAGCCGGCAATTCGCCCAGCGCCGACGCGCCAGACCGGCACACCACCAGGTCCGCCGCCGCCATTGCGTCGGCCATCTCCTCGTGCAGATAGGGCACAGCCAGATAGCGTTCGCGCAGATCAGCAGCCAGGGCTTCGCGCGCCGCCTGCATTTCCGGCCAATCGCGAGTGCCCGTCACATGCAGAATGCGCATGGAACCCGCGCGCGCCGGCAGAGCGGATAACAGCGCGCCGACATTCGAGACCACCGCCCGGTTGATGCTGCGCGCGCCGGTGCTGCCGCCCACCACCAGCAGCACGGTCGCATCGCTCGGAAGATTGAAACGCGCCCGGCCTTGTTCCCGCGTCGCGCGCAGGAAAGCTTCGCGCACGGGATACCCCGTGACCACCATTTTGGCGCGCGGAATGAACTCGCCCGAAGCCTCAGTGGTTGTGGCGACTTTGGTCGCCAGCCGGGCCATGGCTTTCAGCGCCAGCCCTGGTTCGATATCCGGCAAATAGACCACGCTGGGCACCCGCCGCAACCAGGCCGCAACGCTCACCGGCACACCCACAAAACCGCCCGTGAGCAGCACCACATCCGGCTTGTACGCGCCGACGAGCCGGTGCGCGCTGAGCGTCCCGTGCGCCAGCCGCAACGCGCCGCGCGCCGCCCGGCGCAGGCCAACGCCGTGCATGGCGCCGGCCTGAATGGCGGCGAATGGAATGCCCTCGCGCTCTGCCAGTTGCTTTTCCATACCGTCACGTTCGCCAACGAACAACGCCTGCACCTCGTATTCGATTGTTCGTGTTTCGTCGGGTGTCCCAGCCCACAATGCTTGCGCCGGCCTGTCCTTCAGGGTCGTCGCTGAAGACTCGCGCGATTCGTTCTGCGCCGCCATCTCGCGCAGACTTTTCAAAACGGTAAGCGCCGGCAACACGTGTCCGGCTGTCCCGCCGGCGGAAATGAGTAGTCGCACTGTAGCTCTCCGCGCCTTTGGCGCCGGCCAAATGTGAATCCTCGCCAGCGCCAGCAGGCAATCGTGTTCCACGCGAAATGCTGACCAGGATGCCGCACCCCGCCATCACCGACACCAGCGACGACCCGCCCAGACTGAGAAACGGCACCGGCACGCCGGGCAATGGAAACAGCGCAGTCATGGCCAGCAGATTGATCATCGTCTGCCCAACGATCCAGGTGATGATGCCAATCCCCAGAAACGCCCCAAACGCCGTGTCGGCCCGCCAGGCAATCCGTGTCGCCCGCCAGGCCAGCAGCACAAACAGACTGAGCGTCACGACTACGCCCAACCAGCCCATCTCCTCGGCCAGCACAGCAAACACGCTGTCTGTGTGCGGCGTCGGCAGCAGTCCAAACTTCTGGTAGCCGGCCCCGATGCCGCGCCCGAGCAACCCGCCTTCACCAAACGCAATCAGCGCCTGCTGAATGTGATAGTGCGCCTGGCTGTTTGGATCGCCCAGCGATATCAGAAAACTATCCAGACGATCGGCAGAGTGCGGAAACATCCGCACCAGGCCGAGAAGAACAACCGCCGCCACCGCTCCGACCAGCGCGACCTGCGACAGACTGGCCCCGGCCACAAAGAACATCGCCCCCGCCGCCAGCACGATGACCAGTGTCGTGCTGAGGTCAGGTTGAATCACGATCAACCCGGCTCCGATGCCGATGATGACGCCGAACGGCGCCAACCCGTTCGCAATGCTGCGCACCTGATCGCGCCGCGACGCCAGCCACGACGCGGCATAGATCAGGATCACAATCTTGGCCGCTTCGCTGGGCTGAACCGACCCGGCGATGAACGAGCGACGCGCGTTGAATTTGTCCGCGCCGATCAACGCCACCAGCAGCAGCATGACCAGGCACAGGCCCATCAAGACCACCGACCAGCGCCGGAAGTGCCCATAGTCGAACCGGCTGAGCGCCGCAAACAACACCAGCCCCACCGCGGCAAACAGCGCCTGCCGGCCAAATATGACCAGCGGGCTGCCTTCGGTCACGTAAGACCAGTAGTACGTGGTGCTGTACGTCATAATCAACCCCAGCGCCATCAGCGCCAGCATGACCATGACGAACACCCAGTCGATGCCGCCCGCGTCGGCACGCGCGCCGGGCGCTGCCGCCGCAGATCGCCGCGCAACTGTCCGCGCGGATTCCGTCCGCGTCGTTCGTGTCGCGCGTCGGGGTGTTCGGGTTGAAGATGCTGAGACCATGACCCGCTGCTCCCATGCCTAACTGGATCGAGAGGCGGCCTGACGGCTGCCATGTGCGCCGGCCAGGTCGCGCACAATGCGCGCAAACTGGTCGCCGCGCTCAGCAAAATCCTTGAAGGCGTCGTAACTCGTGCCGCCCGGCGACAGCAACACCACATCGCCGGTCTGCGCCACAGCAGCCGCAGCTTCCACCGCCTCTTCCAACGTCTGGCGCAGGGTGACCGGCGGACCGCTCGTCGGCGCGCGCCATTGCCGGTCGATCTCGTCGCGCACCAGGCCGGCCATCTCACCGAACAACACGATATGTTTGCAGCGTTGGCGCATCAGGGCCACCGCCTCGGCCCATGGCAGATGCTTGTCGCGCCCGCCGCACAGCAAAATCACCGGCTGCTCAAAGCAATTCAACGCCGCCATCAATCGCTCCGGCGCAGTGGCGATGGAGTCGTCGTAGTAGCGCGCGCCGCCGGCCTCGGCCACCAGTTGGAGGCGGTGCGGCACGCCGGCGAACGTCGTCGCCACGGACCCAATCGCCTGCGCCGACGCGCCGGCGATGGCGCTCAGCGCGCCGGCGGCCAATACATTGGCGATGTTGTGCCGGCCCATCAACCGCAGATCGCGCCGATGGCAAATGCGCTGATCGAACCCGCGCGCCGCAATGCGAACCCGCAGATAGCCATTCGCGTCAAGCCATGCGCCATCGCCGTGCGGTTCATGCTCCAGGCTGAACCACGCCGTGCGAGCGCAAGTGTTCAGCCCGCGCGTCACCGCGTCGTCGGCGTTGAGCACCTGCCAGTCCTCCTCGGACTGAAACGCCACGATGGCGCGCTTGGCGGCAATGTAGGCTTCCATCGTGCCATGCCGGTCGAGATGATTGGGCGTGATGTTGGTGACGCAGGCGATGCGCGGGCTGCGCGACATCAGCTCCAGTTGAAACGACGATAGCTCCATCACCACGTAATCGCCCGGCTCAATCTGCGCCACGTCGGCGATGAGCGGGTTGCCGATATTGCCGCCCACCCACACGCGCGCGGCCGAGTCGCCGCCGGCGCCGACATGCACTTTTAACATTTCGCCAACCAGCGTGGTGGTGGTCGTCTTGCCGGCCGACCCGGTGATCGCCAGAATCGGCGCCGGGCAAACCTCGAAGAAGAGTTGCGCGTCGTTGCTCAGCCGGATGCCGCGCCGGCGCGCTTCGATGACGATGGGCAGATCGATCGGCACGCCGCCGCTCAGGTAGAGCGTGTCGCAATCGTCAAGCAGGGAGAGCGGATGGCCGCCCAGCACACAGCGCACGTTGGACAGGCCGGCCAGCGATGAAACGTCCACGTCGGGCTTCATGTCGCTCAGCGCAACCCGCGCGCCGCGCGCAGCCAGATACCGCGCCAGGGCCAGCCCCTGCCGCGCCGCGCCCAAAACCACCATGGATTTGGGATTGACGATTGACGATTGAACATCATCTGTTTGCGCCTGATCCGGGATGACGCGCATTTAATCTGCAATCGTCAATCCCGCAATCGTCAATGGCTACGGGTTGCCCGCCACCGCCAGGCCGATGCCCAGCATGGCCGCGAAAATGCCGATCAGCCAGAAACGCTGCACGATCTGCGATTCGCTCCAGCCGAGCAGCTCGAAGTGATGGTGCAGCGGGGCCATTTTGAGCAGCCGCCGGCCCTCGCCGTAACGCCGCCGCGTGTACTTGAAATAGCCCGATTGCAGAATCACACTGAGCGCCTCGGCCACCGGCACGATGGCAATCACCGGCAGCAGCAGCCACTGGCCGGTCATCAGCGCTACTACGCCGAGCGCCGCTCCCAGCGCCTCGCTGCCCAGATCGCCCATGAACAGCGCCGCCGGATGCACGTTGAACCACAGAAAGCCCAGTAGCGCGCCGGCCACCAGCATGCAGAACATGGTCAGAAAAACCTGGCCCTGCATATAGGCAATCACGCCATAGGCCACGAACGCCACCAGGCTGATCAGCGCCGCCAGGCCGTCCAGTCCGTCGGTGAAGTTGACCGCGTTGGCCGACCCGTGAATGATGAAGATGGCGATCGGGATCCACAACACGCCCAGCTCCATCGGCTGCGCGACAAACGGTATTGCCAGCCGGCCAATGTCGAACACCAGGTTCATCACCAGCGCCGCCGCTGTCGCAATCACAAGCTGGATGAGCGCCTTGCTTCGCCCGCGCATCCCCTCGCCGCGCCGCGCGCCGCGCACGCCCATGTAATCGTCGATGGCGCCGAGCACGGCGAACCCGATCATCACCACCATGGGTATAGCCAGCGAGCGCCCCACCAGCACCACTCCGGCGAAGTCCAGCCCGATGCGGGGCGGAATGCGCGAATACAAGTACATGCCCGTCAACAACACAATGACCGGCGCAACAATCAGGATGCCGCCCATGGTGGGCGTGCCCGTCTTGACCTGGTGCGTGGCCGGGCCTTCGATCCGAATCTGCTTGCCGATTCGGCGCCGCTTGAGCAGGTGAATCAACGGGCGTCCACATAGAATTGCCACCAGGCAGCACAGGCTGCCCATGATCAACGAAATACCCATGATTGGTCACGCGGACTCGGTCCGCTGCATCGCGGCGGCGCGAGCATCCGCATTGTGCGCCCCATTCCCGGCGCTCAGGTCTGCCACGATTTCCTCCATTTTCATGCTCCGCGATCCCTTGACCAGGATCACGCATTTCTCGCGCACGATCTCGCGCAGCGCGCGCAACGCTTCGGCGTTGCTGTCGCAGGCGCGTACGCGGGCCGGGTCGTCGATGCAGCGGGCAGCCTCCTGCGCAATCCAACGGGCGCGCCGGCCAATGCACACCACATAGTCCGCGACTGTCGCCGCCCGGCAGCCCACATTGCGATGCGCCTGCTCCTCCACGTCGCCCAGTTCCAGCATGTCGCCGAGCACCGCCACACGCGGGCCGCCCTCTATCTCTGCCAGCAGATTCAGCGCGGCCAGCGTCGATTCCTCGCTGGCGTTATAGGTGTCATCCAGGATGAGCGATCCGTGCGGCCCTTCCAGCACCGTCAGACGCAATTGGGCGGAAGAGCGCCGCAAGCCTTCCACGATTTCATCCAGCGTCATGCCTTCGGTCAGCCCCACCGCCGCCGCGCGCAGCACGGTGTGCGCGCTGTGCCGGCCCAGTAACGGGACGCGCGCCAGCCGCTTTTCTGCGCCATGATGCAAGGTCAACGCAATGCCGTCCAGGCCCCGGCTCTCGATCTCGTCCGCCCACACATCCGCGCGCGGCGTCAGGCCGTATGTCACCACCCGCGCGCGGGTCATCGCGGCCATGGCCCGCACTCGCTCGTCGTCGTCGTTCAACACGGCCACGCCGCCATCGTCGGCAGCCGGCAACGCCTGAATCAGTTCAGCCTTGGCAAGCTGGATGTTGTCCAGCGTGCCCAGCCGTTCGAGATGCACCGGCGCGATCATCGTGAGCACGCCCACATGCGGCTGCGCCCACGCGCAATACGCGGCGATCTCGCCGCGCTGATACATGCCCATCTCCAGCGCCGCCCGCTCGTGTTCGGGCCTCAACTTCAACAAGGTCAGGGGCACACCGATCTCGTTGTTGTAGTTGCCTTCCGATTTGAGCGTCCGGTAGCGCACAGACAACACCTGGGCCAGCACTTCCTTCGTAGTCGTCTTGCCCACGCTGCCGGTGATGCCGATCACACGCAAGCCGGGCGCGAGCGCGCCGATCTTCCTGCGCCACCAGGCTGCCAGACGCTGCAATCCCTTCAGCGTATCATCGACCCGGATGAGCAGCGGCAACCCGTCGCCGCCGGCCAGCTTCGCCGCCAGGGGTGACGCTGTCGCGGGCGACACGCTGACATCGATCCAGCCGTGCGCCGGCCCGCCGGCAAGCGCCACACGCCGCTCAACCAGCGCAGCGATCGCGCCGCGCCCCAGCGCATGACTGACAAAGTCGTGCCCGTCAGCGCGCTCACCGCGCAGCGCGACAAAGAGATCGCCGCGCGACGCCTGCCGCGAGTCGATGACGACTTCTCGCACCGGCTCGTTCTCCAGCGCCTCGATGCGCGGGCCGCCTGCGCCCTCAACAACATCCGCTAAGGTCAACATCTGAATACACTCAGCAACGCCTGTCGATCACTTCCGCGCATCGGGCGGCACACCCATCACCTGAGCCGCGTACTCCGCAACACGTCTGAAAACCGGCACCGTAGTATATGCTGCCCAACGGTTCTTTTTCGGCTGGTCGAGCTTGACCAGGATCGTCAGCCGGGGCTCCAGAGCAGGTAAAAAACCGACGAACGTCACGATGGTCGTGTCCTGCTTCACGCCGCGCAGATACCAGTCGGCCGTGCCTGTCTTGCCGGCCACCGTATACCCCTTTGGCAGCGCTTCCGGCGTGCCTTTGCGCGTGGCAATCTGCATCACTTCGCGCATCACGCGCGCCGTTTGCTCAGACACCACCCGCGTCATGGGCGTCGGCTGTTTGGTCACCACGGCGCCGTCAGGTTTACGCCATTGGCGCACAACGTAAGGTTGCATCAGCACGCCATCATTGGCGATGGCATTCAGCGCGTTGATCACCTGATAGGGCGACGCCGTCATGCCCTGCCCGAAGCTGTTGGTCGCCAGATCGACTTTGGACCATTCCACATCATTGGGCGTGCGCAACAGCCCGGCCGGCTCGTTGCCCAGATCGATGCCGGTCTTGCGCCCAAAACCGAACAGATTGAAGTAGTGATAGAACTTCTCCGGCCCCAGATCAAAGGCGATCTGCGCCGCCACCACATTGAGCGAACGCGCCAGCGTGTCTTCGATGTCAACCTTGCCGTGCGCTGCGCGGTCGCTGTTGCGGATCGTTTTGCCGGCCACCACAAACCGGCCATCGTCCTGATACAACGTGGCCGTTGTGGTTGCGCCGGCGTCCAGCGCCGCCGCGACTGTCGCCACCTTGATGACCGACCCCGGCTCGTACAGCCCGCTCACCGCCGGGTCGATCAGGCGGTTGGCGTCAGAGGAGTTGGCGATGTCGATGGCAAAGTTGGGGTCGTAGCCCGGCGCCGACGCAGCGGCCAGAATCGCCCCTGAGCGCGTGTCCATGACGATGATCGTGCCGCCTTCGGCCTCATAGTCGCTTAGCGCCGCCGTCAGTTGTTTCTCCACGTGCGACTGAAGCGCCATGTCCAGCGTCAATACCAGCTCCGCCCCCGGCTGCGTCGGCGTAATCACCATCAGGTCAAGCTGGGTGCGCTCTTTGCGCATACCGCCCTGCGCGCTCAACTCGCGGTCATAGAACCCTTCCACGCCGGAATAGCCGGCCGGCTGAAGGCTGACGAAGCCAAGCAGCGGCCCGGCGATCAGGCCCTGCGGATAGACGCGCGCCCAGGTCGGCCCGACAGTGATGCCTGCCCGTCCCAGATTGCCCAGTGTTGAGGTCAGCGCATAGGCTGCCTGCGGCGTCACGTTGTAATAGAGAATCGTGGAAGTCGGCGTGGGGGTTTTGCTGCCGGCAATGATGCCGCTGATGCGCTGGCGCGCCTCCTCGACCGGCCGCGCCATCGCCTGCGCCACAACAAAGGCGCATGTCTCGGTGTCCGTAATGGAACGCGGATCGACGCGCACCAGATAAGCCGCCCTGCTGACTGCCAGAATATTCCCATGCCGGTCATAGATCGCGCCCCGCGCCGATTGGCTGTAATACGTCGCCGTCTGCTGGAACTGGCCGCGCGAGGACAGCGCGGATGACTCCAGAATCTGAATCTGCGCCGTTCGGGCGACGACGGCCAGCACCGCCGCCGCAAACAACACGGCCAGCACAGCGATTCGCCGGGCGGAGATCATCGATCACCTCCTGAAGCCGGCCTGCCCGGTTCAATCGTCGCCGTCATGGTCATCGTCGCCGTCAGCCGCCCGACTTGCGTCGGCACAAGCAGGAAGCGCAGGTCTTCCGGCTCCTGAAAACCGGCCGCGCGCATACGCTGCTCCATGACCTGCGCCGATGTGGCGTCGCCGATTTGCTCCTGTATTTCGGTGATCTCGCGTTCGAGCGCAGCGCGTTGCGCGTCGAGCGCATCGAGCTGCTGGTTCAGAATCGCCGCGCGCGTCGAGACGGACAACCACAGGATAGTCATGACCGTAAACAGGCCGGCGCTGGCGAGCGCCAGCGTCAGCGCGCGCCGCTGCGGACGCGAGCCGCCGGCAATAGTGCGGATGCGCTCAAGCCACATCTTCGATGCGCTCCACCACTCTCAACCTGGCGCTGCGCGCGCGGGGATTTTGTCGCACTTCGTCCTCCTGAGGCGCGAGCGGCTTCCTGTTCACCAGTCGAACGCGCGCCACAGGCCGGGGCGCGTCCGGCAGCTTCGACACCCCGAATCCCGGCGCATCGTCTTCATCGCTGTCAGCCGCCGCAGCGCGAAAGACAGTCTTGACAATCCGGTCTTCCAGCGAATGGAATGCAATCACCGCCAGCCGGCCACCCGGCGCCAGCGCCTCGATCAGGCGCGGCAACGCCTCGGACAGCCGGCGCAATTCGTCGTTGACCGCGATGCGCAGCGCCTGAAAGACCTGCGTGGCCGGGTGAATGGCGCGCCGCGCGCCCGCGCGGGAGCCGGCCACACCCGTCACCACCTCCTTCAATTGGCTGGTCGTTGTCACCGGCCGCGCGGCCCAGATCGCCTCGGCCACGCGCCAGGCGTGGGGAACCTCGCCATACGCTTTCAGGATACGCGCCAACGCTGCCACGTCACACTCGCCAATCAACTGCGCCGCTGTGATGCCCTGCGTCTGGTCAAAACGCATGTCCAGCGGCCCGTCACGCATGAACGATAAACCACGCTGCGGGTCGTCCAGTTGGTTCGACGACAACCCCAGATCGACCACGATCCCATCGAGCGGCGTAAATCCCTCACGCCGGGCGACATCGGCGGCCTGATCGAGCCAGCACCGGCGCAACACGACGCGATCACCAAACGACGCCAGGCGCTCTGCGGCGGCCTGAATCGCGCGCGGATCAGCGTCCGTGCCGAGCAGCCGGCCATCCGGCGCGCTGGCAGTCAGAATCGCCGCGCTGTGCCCGCCACCGCCAACTGTCCCATCCAGATAACGGCCGGCCGGATGCGGGCGAAGTGTCTCCACGACCGCCTGCGCCATTACCGGTATGTGAGCCATGGCTGCCCTAAATTCCCAACTCGGCCCACACCCGCTCCGGCGCGCCGCGCGCCTGAATCGCCTCCTGCGCGCGATCCCATTCGACCGGGCTCCAGATTTCAACGAACCGGCCCACGCCGGTGACAACCACCTCGTCCTCGATACCGGCGTAGCGGCGCAACTTTTCAGGCAACACAACCCGGCCCTGCTTATCCAGGCCGGCGTCGAACGCATTCCCGTAGATCAGCCGGCGAAACGCAGCCGCTTCCTGGCCGATCAGCGGCAGCGCGTTGATCCGCTCGGCCAGTTTGCCGAACTCTTCAGCCGGATACGCCCAGATGCAGCGTTCCGTGCCGGCAGTCAAGACCAGGCTCTCGCCAAACTGCGGGCGAAACTTCGCCGGCAGCGTGATGCGCGCCTTATCATCGAGCGAGTGCCTGTATTGTCCTAAAAACATCGTGCCCTGACCGTGACCCTGACTGCCAAAGGTCGCGCGTCGCCATTGCTCCACTACGACCCACTTCCTCCCACTTTGGCCCAGATGGTACTATTATTCCGGCCATATCGCAAGCCCTCAGGGGGCCGGTTTCCTTAAAGTTGGGAAAAGCACACATCCCCGGAATCCTGGAGATTCCGGGGATGTGTTCGCTCATCAGCGCGTGGAGGATCGCGGTGTGATGTCCAGGATCGTCACGGGGCTGGTGGCAAACACCATGGCGGCAGTGCATTCCACCGGCGCAAGGCCCAGCGTCTCGCGCTGCCAGTAATCATCGCTGTCTGTATTGATCTCGTAGCTGTCCGCTGTCAACTGGATGGTGCGCGGATGGCCGCCGATCGCGGCGTAGGTCATTTCCACCCGATAAACCACAGCGCACTTGCAGGCGCTGTCGGGGCAGCGCGAGCCAAGAATTTGCTGGTGGATGTGATCGAAGTAGCCCGGCACCGTCATCGGCGCCGCCTCGCACTCGTTGCGGAGAATGGCAGCGATCCTGCCGGCCATCACATCGATCTCCTGCAGGCAGCGGCCCGTGACGTGCGCCCATTGCACCAGCACGCGATAGTCCAGCAGGCCGGCCTGATCCCAGCGCGCCCGCGCCGCCGCCCAGTTACGCAACGACCGATCCAGGGGCATCTCACGCTCCCTGTGCGCCACCGCCACCGCTCCCAACACCAACCCAAGCGTCAGCGCCACCAGCGCAACACCCTGGAACAAAGACCTTCCCATCGATGCGCGCGCTCCTTGTCGGCCTACCGGGTCGAGCCGCCCTGCGCTAATACCTGCGACAGCGGCGCGACCCCGATCAACGCCAGCGCGCGCCCCGACGCGGCAAAGGCAACCATGCGCGCGCAACGGGTGGGCGGTTCACCGATCACCAGGCTTTCCCAGTAATGCGGCGAATCCGGGTTCAGCTCCGGGCTGAAGGGCGACAGGCTGATCTGCTGCGGCAGGCCGGACACCGCATCGAAGCGGACCGTCACAGCATACGACATCACACACTCGCACGACGCGCCCAGGCAACGATCGGCCCGCACTGTGGCGCGCAGCGCGTCCAGAAAATCCGGCACGGTCATCAGCGAGACGCCACAGCCATTCTCGACGACATTGACAACTTCTTCGCGCAGCACATCCACAATTTGCCGGCAGCGCCCGGAGATGTGATCGCTCTCGAACGTCACGCGGTAATGGTCGAGCCGCAGCGCGCGCCAGGCGGCTTCAATTCGGTCGAGGTCCGCCAGCGCCTGGCTGTTTGGGTTCAACAGCCGGTCGCGCAGGTCGATGGCAGCCCCGGCGGTCGCCACAATAAGGGCGCAGACAATTGCCGCTCCTGCCACACACGCGCCGGCCAGTTTCATGGGCGCATTTTAGCGGACACGATGAGCGTGCGATAATGCGACCTTCAAATGGACCTCATCGGCATCCTCACGCTGGCCCTCATCTGGGGCTCGTCGTTTCTGTTCATCAAGATCGGCCTGAACAGCGGCATGTCGCCGGTGCTGGTGGCCGGCGGGCGGCTGGCTATCGGCGCGGCGTTGTTGTGGGGCGTGGTGCTGGCGCGCCGGTTGTTTGCGCCCGGCTCGTTCAAAAAGCCGATCCCGCGCGACCGCGCCATCTGGGCAAAGATCGCCCTCATCGGCCTGGTGAACAACGCCATCCCGTTTGTGCTGATCGCATGGGGCGAGCAGCGCATCAGCTCCGGCCTGACCTCGGTGCTGAACTCCTCGATGCCGCTGTTCACGGTGTTGTTCGCGCACTTTCTCACGCGCGATGACCGCATCACGCCAGCCAAGGCGCTCGGCGTGCTGATCGGCTTTGCCGGCGTCGGTGTTGTGATTGCGCCGGGGGCGGGAGACCTGTCGGGCGAATTGCCGGGCAGTCTGGCCATTGTCGTCGCCTCGGCGGCCTACGCGATCGCCACCGTGCTCATCAGAAAAGTGCTGATCGGCGCCACCGATCCGATTGCCACCGGCGCGGCGCAGTTGTTCACGGGCTTTATCTGGCTGACCCCGCTGGTATTTGCCACCGGCGCTGCCGCGCATCTCGACGCCATCCCGCTCGACGCCATTCTCGCCATCGTCGCGCTCGGCCTGCTGTGCACCGGCCTGGCGTATGTGATCTACTATCTGCTCATCCAGCGCGTCAAAGCCTCGCAGATGTCGCTGGTCACGTATCTGTTGCCGGTGACTGCGCTGGGGTATGGGGCGCTCTTTCTGCGCGAGGAGATCATGCTGCACGCCCTGGCCGGCTTCGGGTTGATCGTTTCGGGCATTTTGCTGGTCAATGCGGACGCAGTCCGCCGCGCCAATGCCGCGCCGGCACGCGCCGCTCGGCTTGCCGCGCTGTCGCAACATACAGAGCGGTAACAACAGAATGTGGGGCAAGCCGCCTGGCTCGCCCGCCAAACCCAGGGGCAAGCCCGGCGGCCTGCTCTGCAAGAGCGCGTGTTAGACTTGCCGCATGGATGAGTTGAACGCGCTGGTGCGCGCATGGGCCATTCGCGCGCGCGCGCAATGGAGCCTGCGCTGGTTGTTTATAGGCATTGCCGCCGGCCTGACCGTAGCTCTCATCCCCGCTCTCGTCGCCCGCGTGACGCCGGTGGCAAACCAGTCTGTATTGCTGGCGATCGGCGCCGTGTGCGCTTTGGCCGGCCTCCTTGCGACGCTGATCTGGCCGTGGATTCGCGCGCGCAGGCAGACCCGCGTCGCGTGGGCGCGCCGGTTCGACGCGCAATTCCAGCTCGAGGAGCGACTCAGCACCGCGTTCGAGTTGCAACAGGGCGTCATCGAGACGCGCGACGAGCGCCTGCGCCAGCTTCAACAGACCGACGCGTTGAATGCGGCCTATAGCGTCAACATCAACACCGCTTTGCCATGGCAACTCCCCTGGCGTCAGGCGTTGACAGCCCTGCTTGCGCTGGCAATCTTATTGCTGGCAATCATCCTGCCCAATCCCCAGGAACAAGTGCTGGCAGCCCGCGAAGCGACCCGCCAAACGCTCGCCCGGCAAGCGCAATCGCTCGAAGCCGCCAGGCAGGCCATCCGCGACTCCAATCTGACCGAAGAACAAAAGCAGCAGGCACTCCAGGCGCTGGACGACGCGCAAGCCCGGCTCAACGACCCGAACACATCACCCGAAGCAGCCATGGCCGCGCTCAACGACGCGCAGGCCCGGCTCGAAGCTCTGCGCGATGAAGCCTGGCAACAACAGCGCGAAGACCTGCGGCGCGCCGGCCAGTCGATGCAGCCCGATGAGTTGACCAACGCCCTGGCCGACGCGCTTTCGAGAGGCGACGTGGCGCAGGCCGCTGAGGAACTCAGCAATCTCACCGAGACCCCCGACGGCCAACCACTCGACGAAGCGCAGCAACAGCAACTTGCCAATCAACTCGATCAGATGGCGCGCGAGATTCAGAACTCCGACCCGGCCTCGGCGCAACGCCTGCGCGAGGCCGCTCAACAGTTGCGCGAGCGCAACACCAATGCAGCACGCGAGCGGCTTGAACAGGTGGCCAGGTCGCTGAACGAAGCAAGTCAGGCGGCTGAAGCGTCGCGCAGCCTTGACGAATCGCAGGCGCAGATCGACGCGGCGCGCCAGGCAGTGGCGCAGGCCAGCGCGGATGGAGCCCGCCGGCCGGAACAACAGCCGGCGCAGGCCCAGAGCAGCCAGCCGGGCGGTCAGACCTCAGCGCCGCAAGCCAACCAGACCGGCGGCAGTGAACAGGGCAATCAGCCCGCCGAGGGTCAACAGGCCGTTCAGCCAGGCGCCGGCGAGAGCAGCCGGCCTGTGCCGCAACCCCAGACAAGCCCCGGCCACAACGAAGACACAGGCACAGACAACAGCGTGTGGGCGCCTGGCCCGCGCCTCGGAAACGAGGGCGCTCAGGTGCAACTGCCTGAGGCCGGCGGCGACAGCGCCCCCAACCCAGCCGGCCGGCCCAATCCCGGCGTGGGCGGCAGCGCAACTGTGCCCTATCAGCAGGTGTACCGCGAATACGCCCAGGCCGCCGACGAAGCGATCCAGCGCGGCGCCGTGCCGCCCGCGCTGCGCGATTACGTGCGCGACTACTTCAGTTCGCTCGACCCGGCCGGCCGGCGTTGAGACCGTCAACGCTCCAAACATCACAGGTGCGCGCCATGAAAAGACTTCTCCTATCAGCGGCGATCGCGTGCGCGTGGATCGCACTCGCGCCAGCGCACACGACAGCCCACGCTGCGGGTGTCCGCAGGCAGGCAGCTCCCGCCCTCAGCCTGACGCCGGTGTACACCTACCGCGCGATCGCCGCCTATCCGCACGATGCGACGGCCTTCACCCAGGGCCTGGTGTTCACCGACGGCGTGTTGTACGAAGGGACGGGCTGGTATGGCGCGTCGTCGCTGCGCCGGGTCGATCTGAACAGCGGCGCGGTGCTGCAACAACACAACCTGGGCAGCGAGTATTTCGGCGAGGGCATTGCCATCATCAGCGACACGATCTACCAGCTTACCTGGCAAAACGGTGTCGCCTT
Source organism: uncultured Anaerolineae bacterium (assembly GCA_937927775.1). GTDB lineage: Bacteria > Chloroflexota > Anaerolineae > J036 > Brachytrichaceae > Roseilinea. The sequence continues at coordinate 24,284 of CALBEF010000078.1, forward strand.
CACCTGGGACAAGACAACCTTCGGCCCGCTCGGCGTGTTCACCTACACCACACAGGGCTGGGGCCTGACCCACAACGGCCAGCGGCTGATCATGAGCGACGGGAGCGCGACGCTGTACTTCCGCGACCCGGCCACCTTTGCCGTGCTCGATCAGGTTCAGGTCATGGATGGGGACACGCCGGTCATCCAGCTCAACGAGCTGGAATACATCAACGGCGAGGTGTGGGCCAACGTGTGGATGACGGATCGCATTGCGCGCATCGACCCGGCCACCGGCCGCGTGACAGGCTGGATCGACCTGACCGGCATCATCACACCCCACCCCCGCCTGAGCGACCCCAACGCCGTGCTGAACGGCATCGCCTGGGATGAGGTTGGGGGCCGGCTGTTCGTCACCGGCAAACGCTGGCCGGCCCTGTTCGAGATCGAGGTATACCGGCTGCTCTACATGCCTCTGGTTAGCCGGCCATAGCTCGCGATCCGATCAGATCGAGAAGTCTTCGCCGCGCCACACGCCCTGAGCGGAGCGGTGAGGCAACGGATGCCGCTCGTGGCCGGCCACGCGCTGCTCGAGGGATTCCACCCGTTCCATGAGCGCCGTCAGCGTGGCGCCAATGGTGTCGGGCAGCCGGCTGTGGTCGAGGTCGGGCGCGTCGCTGGGCCGGTGCGGCTTGCTGCGCGTCACGATCTGGCCGGGGACGCCCACCACCACCGAGTTCGGCGGCACGGGTTTGACCACCACAGCGTTCGCGCCGATGCGGCTGTCGCTGCCGATCTCAATCGCGCCCAGAATCTTTGCGCCGGCCCCCACCACCACCCGATCGCCCAGCGTGGGATGGCGCTTGCCCTTTGCCAGGCTCACGCCGCCCAATGTCACCCCGTGATACAGCGTGACATCCGCGCCCACCTCGGCCGTTTCGCCGATCACCACACCCATGCCGTGATCGATGAACAACCCCGGCCCGATCGTCGCGCCGGGGTGAATCTCGATGCCGGTGAGCGCGCGCGTGATCTGCGACACCCAGCGGCCCAGCAGACGCAGCCGGCGCGTCCACAGCCAGTGCGACACGCGATAGCCCCACAGCGCGTGCAGGCCCGGATAGCACAGCAAGACCTCAATCGTGCTGCGCGCAGCCGGATCGCGCTCAAACACAGACTGTATGTCACGCCGCAGGGTGTTGAACATGGGAATTGACGATTGTCTCAATTGACGATTGCGAATTGACGATTGACGATTGACGATTGACGATTCGTTCATTCGTCGTCTGTCATCTGCTGTCTGTCATCTGTCGTCTGCTGTCTGTCATCTGCTGTCTGTCATCTGTTGTCTGTGCTCACGCATCGGCCAGATTGGCGTACAGCGCGGTGCTCAGGTATCGTTCGCCGAAAGACGGGATGATGACGACAATCAGCTTGCCGGTGTTTTCGGGCCGGCGCGACACTTGCAGCGCCGCCCACAGCGCCGCGCCCGACGAGATTCCGACCAGCAACCCTTCCTCGCGCGCGGCGCGCCGGGCTGTCTCGAAAGCGTCGTCGCTCTTCACCCGAATCACCTCATCGTAGATCGCGGTATTGAGCACTTGCGGAACGAACCCGGCGCCGATGCCCTGGATGGGATGCGGCCCTTTCTGTCCGCCCGACAGCACCGGCGACGCATCCGGCTCCACTGCGATAACCTTAAAAGACGGCTTGCGCGATTTGATCACCTCGCCCACGCCGGTGATCGTGCCGCCGGTGCCAATGCCGGCCACCAGAATGTCGGCCATGCCGTCTGTGTCACGCCAAATCTCCTCAGCCGTCGTCTTGCGGTGAATCTCCGGGTTGGCCGGGTTCTGGAACTGCTGCGGGATGAAGTAGCGCGAGTCCGAGCGGGCCAGTTCTTCGGCTTTGCGGATCGCGCCGGCCATGCCCTCGGCTGCCGGCGTCAGGATCAACTCCGCGCCGTAGGCGCGCAGGAGAATGCGCCGCTCTTTGCTCATGGACTCCGGCATGGTCAGCGCGCACTTATAGCCGCGCGCCGCGCACACCATGGCCAGCGCGATGCCGGTGTTGCCGCTGGTCGGCTCCAGAATGATGGTGTCTGGCTTAATCAAGCCGGCCTGCTCGGCCGCGTCGATCATGGCGGCGCCGATGCGGTCTTTCACACTGTGAGCCGGGTTGAAAAACTCCAGCTTGGCGACAATCTGCGCAAGGCTGCCTTCGGCCAGGCGCCGGATGCGCACCAGCGGCGTGTTGCCAATCAATTCCGTCACATTCTGCGCGATCTTCATGTCTGTCCTCCAAATTCAAGTTCGATCCAGATGAATGCGAATCTATTGTGAGTTGCGCGCGACGCGGGCGCGCGCGAAAGCGGTTCGAGTCGCAGTTTCGCCTGCAGCGCCCACCGGCGAAACCGATCAGAGCAGCGTCACCTTTCGATGATCGCAGGGTGGAAGAATTGTGGAGCGGGTCGCCGGCAGCCGGCGCCCGCTAACTACAGAGGCAGGTCAGACCAAAACGCGGCGAACGTCGCCCGCCGAGGCCGCCGGGCCGGATGTGGCCGGCTGCGCGCCCGATGCAGACGATGGGTTGCCTGAAAATCATGGGCGCGATTATAGCGCGGGCGATGATGCGTCGCCCGACACCGATTCCAGCGCAGCCTCCACCTCGCGCCGATGGGGCAGTGAGCTTTGCGCCCCCATGCGCGTCACCGACAGGGCTGCTGCAACGTTGGCGTTGCGGATGGCGTCGCGCAAGGCAGCGCCTTCGCCGAGGAACACGGCCAGCGCGCCGATGAAGGCGTCGCCGGCGGCGGTGGGATCGACCGCCTCAACGCGCAGCGCCGGAATGTGCTCGGCGCCATCGGCGGTGACGCACAACGCGCCGCGCGCGCCAAGCGTGACGATGACCGCGTGCGGGCCGCGCAACAGCAAGCTGCGGGCGGCTGCTTCGGCCTCTGCGATCGTGCTCACTGGCAGGCCGGTTAACGACTCCGTTTCCGTCTCATTCGGCACACACAGGTCTGTCAAAGCGAGCAACTCGTCGGGCAGCGGCCCGGCCGGCGCCGGCGCAGGATTCAGAATGGTGCGCACGCCTGCGGCCCGGCCCAGGCGAAACGCCTCCAGCACAGAGTTCAGCGGAATCTCGAACTGGCACACCACGGCGCCGGCCGACTCGATTGCGCCGCGCGCCGCGCGGACATCGTCGAGCGACAACCTGCCGTTGGCCCCCGGCGTCACCACCAGATAGTTGTTGGCGTCATCGTCAACCAGAATGGATGCCACGCCCGTGGATGTCGAGTCATCGAAGACGACGTGACTGACATCCACGCCCTGCGCGCGATAGTTGCGCAGAATGTCCTCGCCAAACACGTCGCGGCCGAGTTTGGTCACCAGCGTGACGCGCGCGCCAAGCCGGGCAGCCATCACGGCCTGATTGGCGCCCTTGCCGCCGTAAAAGGTGCTGAAGGAATGGCCGATGATGCTCTCCCCGCGCCGGGGCGCCCTGGGCGCGCGCGAGACCAGGTCCATGTTCGAGCTGCCAACGACGCAAATTGAAGGGGGATGGTCAGTCATTTCGACTCCTGTTAATATATGGTAACAAATCACGGTCCAGGCTGCTTGTGGTAGACATAGAGGTTGACATGGAGCTAATCAAAGTATCGGCCAACTCTCGTTCGACTGCCGTGGCAGGAGCTATCGCGGGGGTCGTGCGCGAGCATGGACGCGCCGAGGTGCAGGCAATCGGCGCCGGCGCGGTCAATCAGGCGGTCAAGGCCGCCACAATCGCGCGCGGTTATCTGCTGCTGGACGGGATCAATGTCATCCTGATCCCCTCGTTCGGCGAGATCAACATCGACGGCGCGGAGCGCACCACCGTCAAGCTGACCATCGAGCCGCGATGATGCCAGGCGCGTGAAGCGCCGGCTTATGCATCGCGCCGGGCGCGGCTAGCCGGCGCGCGCCATCGCTGCGCGCAGCGCCACGCGGATCGCGTTGTCCACTGCGATGGCCTTCTGCTCCAACACGACCGATTCGCCGGCTGTGCGCTGGGCAATCACGCCGCACACACACGCAGCGGCGAAGCCGTACACGCCGGCCATCTTGAAGAGCGTGCCGCACTCCATCTCATAGTTCAGCACGTTCAAGCGCCGGTATTCTTCCGTGATTCCGCGCAGCCAGCGCAGCAGGTTCGGGTTGGCCGAAGACGCGCTGCGCTCCTGGCCTTCATAGAACGTGTCAACCGACGCGGTGATGCCGACATGATGCGCCACGCCAAGCTCCCGCGCCGCCTGCGCCAGCGCCACCGTCAGAAACGGATCGGCTGCCGCCGGATACTCGACCGGCGCGATGTCGTTGGCGGCGCCCTGCCGGCACAATGCCGCGCTCGAAATGACTACGCTGCCCGGCAACACATGCGGTTGGATCGAGCCGGTTGTGCCGATGCGAATGATCTGCCGGATGCCCGCCTGGAACAACTCGTTCACCACAATGCTGAGCGAGGGCGCGCCCATGCCGCTGGTGGCCGACAAAATGGGCGCGCCATTCGGCAACACACCGACATAGCTGTTCAGCCCTCGATGGTCAGATAACAGGCGCGCATCCCGCAGGTGCGTCTCGGCGATCGTGCGCGCCCGTTCCGGGTCGCCGGAGAGCAGCGCCAGCGTCGGCGGGTTCGTTCCTAAATCTTCCCGGCCAAATCCGATGTGATAGTAACGCATATTACCCATTATCGGCCAGACAGGATCAGTAAATCAGAGGCAGCAGTTTCTTCACCCGCTGCCGATACGCGCCGTAGCCGGCGTATCGCTCCAGCAGCCACGCTTCCTCGCGCCGCGATTTGAGGTCAAAGAAGACAAATACCCCCACTGACAATCCCACGCCAATCAGGCTGCCGCACACGAGCGCCCACGCGAGAGCGCCCAGAATGACGCCGGCATAGATAGGATGACGCACCACGCGATACAGGCCCGATTCCACCAGCTCGCCATTGTCAACAGGCCGGGGCAGCGCAGTCAGATTGCGGCCCAGGCTGATGATGCCGCCCAGCAAAAACACCGCCGCCAGCGCCGCCAGCGCCAGACCCGCGCCGACGCTCACAATGGAGGCGCTGTCACCCCCCGCGCGCGTCACCCACGTCGTGAGCGCCATCAGTGGCACCAGCGTAAACTGAGCAATCACCCACCATTCACCGCGCGAGCCAAAACCGTCTTTGGCTGCGCGCGAAACCTGCCGCGAATCCATCGCGCTTTCACTCGGCTCTAACATCCAGCACACTCCACTCTCACACGATTTATATAGAGCGTTTGTACCATACGACCATGCTGTTAGAAGCAGCTTGATGGAAGGTGAGGATAAGTGACGGCGCAGCCCGGCTGCGCCAACAGCGCGCGTCTTCAAACACGCAGCGCCAGACAAGACAAAGAGAGGAAAGACAAATGCCATTTCTATTTGATCCCCTGTATCTTGTGTTTGCCTTGCCCGGCCTGCTGCTGGCCATGTGGGCGCAGTTCAAGGTGCGCGGAACCTTCTCGCGTTACGCGCAGGTTCCAACATCGCGCGGCGTCAGCGGCCTGGACGCAGCCAGGATGCTGATCCGCCACAACAATCTCGGACATGTGGGCATTCAGGGCACGCCAGGCGAGCTGACCGACCACTACGACCCGCGCACGAAGTCGATCTACCTGGCGGATAGTTCGGCGCACAACTCCGTCGCGTCGGTAGCCGTCGTCGCCCATGAGCTGGGCCACGCCGAACAGGACGCGCAAGGGTATGCGCCACTCAGGATGCGCGGCGCGATCGTGCCGGCGGTCACGGTCGGCTCGTGGGTCGGGCCGGTGCTGTTCATGGTCGGCCTGCTGTTCCAGAGCCAGCAACTGGCCTGGGTGGGCGTGATCGCGTTCGCGTTGACAGCCGTGTTTACACTGGTGACGCTGCCGGTGGAGTTCGACGCCAGCCGGCGGGCGTTGCGCATGCTGCAAAGCAGCTACATCCTGGTGGGTGAGGAACTGAACGGCGCCAAAAAAGTGCTCGACGCGGCAGCCTGGACTTACGTGGCGGCGGCCCTGCAATCGGTTCTGACCCTGCTGTACTATGTGACGCTGCTGACCGGCATGCGACGCGGCGAAGAGTGAGCCACCCCGCAGGCTCAGCGTCTCGTCGAGAAGCCCGCCCGATCAACCGGGCGGGTTTTATTGCGCGTTCTGGCCGACCCCTCTGCTATAATCTCTCAAGACGTTCCAGCCATGAACACAAACACGACCCCGGAGCAAACGCCGGCCAGTCCGCCCAGCACCCTGGGACCCGCCCTGCCCGAAGAAGCCAGGCCGAATACCAGGCTGCTCATCGGCATGATCGTGGGCGGGATCGTGTTCATCGTCGTAACCATTCTTATCATCTGGTTCCTGGCCGTCGACCCGCAGCGCACTGCCAATATCCGCGACATGTTCATCATTGCGCTTGCTTTTGTGAGCGTATTGATTGGCGCGCTACTGGCTGTTCTGGTGTGGCAGTTGCAGTCGCTCATCGTGCTGCTGCGCAACGAGATCAAACCGATGCTGACCAACGCGAATCAGACTGTGAACACTGTGCGCGGCACGGCTGTGTTCATGAGTGACAACCTGGCCAGGCCGGCCATCAAGGCTTTCAGCTTTCTGTCCGGGTTGAGGGGCGTAGCCGATGCCGTTGGCGCGCGCGCCGGCGCAGCATCGCGCCGGCGTCGCCCGGCGCCCAACGGCTCAGGCCCAACTGCAGCCGGCGCGACAGAGTCAACAACGACGCCTCCGCCAACCGCAGCCGACGCGCCGAATGACACCCCCGCGGCCGGCTGAGCAATCTCGATGTAGAGTTCGGGTGTCGGACACGCAACCAAACTGCTGCCTGTCGATACAGGCGCACTTTTCAGGTCGCAGCGTCGGATTCACAATCGTTTCCTGCCACGCGCGACAAAGGAGATTAATCGGATGTCACAACAAGATTCAGGCGCTGAGATTGGAGCATTCTTTGCCGGCGTGTTGATTGGCGCATTGGTCGGCGCGGCGTCGGCCCTGCTGCTGGCCCCGCAGTCCGGCGAGGAGACCCGCAAGCAGATCAGCCGAACCGGCGAAGAGCTGCGCGACCGCGCTCAGGACATCGTCGAGGACGCGCGCGAGCGCGCCGACGCGACGATCGCCGACGCGCGCCGCCGGGCCGAGCGCATCGTCGAAGAAGCCCGCGAGCGCGCGGCAGAGCTGGTAAACGAAGCGCGCGAACGGGTCGAAATTGCCATCGAAGAGGCGAAGGACAAGCCGGCTGCCGAGGCCCAAGCCTGAGCGCCGGCGCATATCTTCTCTCAGGTCGCACAGATCGTTATCCACGTCCGCTTGCCGCGCTACCTCCTGTCACAGGTATGCGCCGGGCTGTTGCGCTGCGCGGAGCGCGATCTGTAACATCCCTCGCAGCCCGTTTCCAGGATAAAAAGCGCCGCCGGGTCAAACGACCCGGCGGCGCTTCTGCAATGTGGTGTCAGGCCGGCTTCTGCGCCGGGATATCCCGACGCCCGCCAACTGACGGCTATTTGAAGTACATCTGCTCCAGGCTGGCGTTGGCAGCAATCGCCTGGCCGGAGATTGGCACGCGCTGCATATCGACCGCTCGTACCTGGTCCGGCTGTTCAGAGCGCACACAGGATTACCCCCCATGGCCTATTTGCACGAGCGGCGGCTCGAACGCGCAGCCCAGGCGCTGCTTCGCACCCCCGCCAGCATTACTGCGATTGGCCAGGCAGTCGGCTGGCGCGACCCCAATGTCTTTGCCCGGCGCTTCCGCGCGCGCTTCGGCATAAGCGCCAGTCAATACCGCGCCTCGGCCAGGCCGGCGACGCGCGCTGACGGCGACACCCTTCCCCCCGCTTGACAAAGCTCTCATCAAAAACTACAATTCAACACCAGTCAAACTAATAGTTTGACCATATAAAGCATCCATACGAAGGGCGGATGATGGACACGGAAATTCGGTCACTGAACGACGCGACGCTGCACTACCTGGACGCCATCTACCGGTTGTCGGAAGACGGCGAGCCGGCCACAACCAACACCATCGCCGAGAAGCTGGGCGTGACGCCCTCCGGCGCAAGCATCATGCTCAAACGCCTGGCCGATCGCAAGCTCGTCCAGCTCAAACCGTACAAAGGCGCCACCCTGACGCCGCAGGGCGTGAAGATTGCCCTGCGCACGATTCGCCGGCACCGCCTGCTGGAGGTTTTTCTGATTCAGGTCATGGGTTTCAAGTGGCACGAGGTGGACAAACACGCCCATGCGCTCGAGACGGTCATCGACCAGGAGTTTGAGGATCGCATTGCGGCCATCACCGGCAATCCGTCGCGCTGTCCGCATGGGCATGTCATTCCTACGCGAGACGGCACGCTGCCGCCGGTTCCGGACGTCAAACTGGTTGCCTGCCCGCCTGGCACATCGGGTGTGATCCGCTGCATCGACACCGATAACGTCGAATGGCTCGAATATTTCGGCCAGCTCGGTCTGATGCCCGGCGCGCGCGTGACGCTGAAATCCATCGCGCCCTATGGCGGGGCCGTCACCGTGTCAACGCCCCGCGAGACCATGACGCTCGGCTTGCAGTTGGCCGAATTGATTTTGATCGAGCCGGATAAACCCGCAGGGCCGTCGAGCAAGTAACGCTCGCTTGCGCTGCGGCGCGCCGAACCCGACGCCACAACGAATGAACTGGCAGGCCAGTCAGCCTGCTGGGCAGGTTTCGCGCGCGTCATGCCGGGGCTGTGGCGGGCAATCGGGACACCTGAAAGAAACCGAGAGGACATGAGACGATGAACGAACATCTCACTGTGGCCGGCGAGGGGCGCTCCCCCTCGCGCAATGACACACACAACCGCGACGCCTGCGCCGACATCCTGGCGGCAGCCATTGAACGACCGGGCATTCTGCGCGTCAGCCTGGAGCCGGCGCAACAGACCATGACGCTCGACTATGACCCATCGCGCCTGACAGAGCGCAACATAGGCGGGTTGTTGCGCCGCATGGGGCCTGTCATCCAGCAGACCATGAACGAATGCGGCGCCGGTTCCGAGCGCGGCGTTGCGCGCGCATGCGCCGCCTGCGCTGCCATGATCGACGATTACGCGCGGCGCGCCCATGCAATCCGGCGCGCCACAGTTGCCATCGATGGCGCAACCTGCGACATTCCTTTCGACCTCATCGACGCGCCGCCCGCAGCCGGCGAGAGCGCGCCACAACCGAGTTTGATCCAGCGCGCCCGGGCCTGGCTTACCGAGCAAAGGATCGAGGCGCTCTTTGTTCCCATCACACTGGTTGCCATGCTGCTTGGCCTGCTTGCCGAGCGCGCGCTGGCAGCTCCACAGACAGCCGGCGCGCTCTACCTGCTGGCCTACATCACCGGCGGCGCGTTCGGTCTGAAAGGCGGCATCGAGGCATTGCGCGAACGAACGATTGACGTTGATCTGCTCATGGTGCTGGCTGCCATCGGCGCCGCCATCGTCGGCGCGCCCTTCGAGGGCGCCATGCTGCTTTTCCTGTTCTCGCTGTCAAACGTGTTGCAGGCGTTCGCCATTGGCCGCACGCGCGACGCCATCCGCGCGCTGGTGAAGCTGCGCCCCACCCGCGCGCTGGCCCGGCGCGGCAGCCGGCTGGAACTCACCCCGATCGACCGCATCATACCGGGCGACCGCATCTTTGTGCGCCCCGGCGAACGCATTGCGCTCGACGGCGTTGTGGTCGAAGGCGAGAGCGCCGTCGATCAGTCCTCGATCACCGGGGAATCGATGCCAGTGTTCAAGAAGCCGGGCGATCGGGTCTTCGCCGGCACCATCAACCAGCGCGGCAGTCTCGAAGTGCGCGTGACCCATCTGGCAGCCGACTCGACCCTCTCACGCCTGATTAAGCTGGTCGAAGAAGCCCAGAGCGAAAAGGCGCGCACGCAGCGCATGCTGGACAAGGCCGAGCGCTACTACGCAGCCGGCGTATTGGCATTCACCGCCCTGATGATCGCCGCGCCGCCCCTGCTGTTCGGCGAAGCATTTGAATCCGCGTTCTACCGCGCCATGACGTTGATGGTCGTCGCGTCGCCGTGCGCGCTGGTCATCAGCACGCCGGCCACCATCCTGTCCGCCATCGGCAACGGCGCGCGCAAAGGGATTCTGTTCAAGGGCGGCGTTCATCTGGAGCAGGCCGCCAGCATCCGCGCCGTGGCATTCGACAAGACCGGCACGCTGACCGAGGGCAAGCCGCGCGTCACCGATATCATCGTGACCCCCGCTTCTGAGATCGACGACTGGAGCGGGCGCGAATCCGATCTGCTGGCGCTGGCAGCAGCCGTCGAAGCCAAATCCGAGCATCCCGTCGCGCACGCCATTGTCCAGGAGGCTAAGGCCCGCAACCTGGGGGCCGGCGCCCCGCCCGCAACCGCCTTCATCGCCCGGCCCGGCCTGGGCGTCAGCGCAACAGTCAATGGATCGACCATCGCCATCGGCAGTCCACGCTACTTCGAGGCGCTCGACTGCATGGCGTGCAGCAGTGCCGCCCGCGAGGTCGAGCGATTGCAGCGCGAAGGCAAGACAGCCATGCTGGTGGCGCGACTGTCGGCGGATCAGCATTCGGCGCAGGTGCTGGGCGTCATCGCTGTCGCAGACCGGCTGCGCCCCAATGCCGCGCAGGTGGTGCGCGAATTGCGCGAGATGGGATTGCGCACAGTGATGCTGACCGGCGACAACGCTCCGGTTGCGCAGGCCATCGCCGCCGAGGCCGGCGTGGATGAATACTATGCCGAACTGCTGCCCGAGGACAAGGTGCGCTTTATCCGCGAGATGGCGCAACAGGGCGCTGTGGCAATGATCGGCGACGGCATCAACGACGCGCCGGCGCTCGCCACAGCCACCGTCGGCATTGCCATGGGCGCAGCCGGCACAGATGTCGCGCTCGAAACCGCCGATGTCGTGCTGATGTCCGACGACCTGTCGAACATCCCCTACGTCATCGCGCTCAGCCGGCGGGCGCAACGCACCGTGACGCAGAACCTGGTCTTTGCCGGCGCCGTGATTGTCATCATGCTCGCTGCCGCGCTGGGCATCCAGATTCCCCTGCCGCTGGGCGTCGTTGCGCACGAGGGCAGCACAGTGCTCGTGTCACTCAACGGCCTGCGCCTGCTGGCCTGGCGCAAAGCGCGGCAACGACAGGCGACAGTGTGACGGGAGGACCAGGTGACAAGGTGACAAGGTGACAGGGTGACAGGGTGACAGAGGGCGAGAGAGCAATAACCTTAAAAACCTGCCAGCCTGAACAACTTGAACAACCTGCTCAACAGCTTTTCGTCGTCACCACCCCGAGCAGCCTCAACGGCATTCCGGCAATTCGCCGACTGCCTGTGGCGCAGACAGCAATAGCGCATCGTTCTCCAGCGCCGCGCCATCAGGCCGCGCAGCCGGCAGGCGCTGCCCGGTTTGATAGTCGTACACCCCCACAAACACAGTCACCGGCGCGCCGGCTGGCGCGCCGATCAGCCACCGGCGATCCACCACATCGAGGCCGACCGGCATCTGATCAAACCCCAGCAGGCCGGATAACAGCGCGCCATCCTGTTGCGCGACCGGGCTGCCCTGCGCGTCATAGACCTGCGCAAACATCGAGAGCGAACTTTGCAAACTGTCGGCCTGCGCGCCGGGTTGCGTTCGCCGCCAGCGCGTCGCCAGCACCCATCCTGCGCGGCACGGTTGGATGTGGTAGGCCATGAGTTGCAGGGACTGTCCAAACATGGCCTGCGCGCCACCCGCCACAACAGCCGGCGGTTCCACACCCCCCATCCAGTCCGCGCGCAGGGTGTCGGTGAGATAGCGCACCCACATGACACGGGCCGCCGTTGTCAGCGCAGCCGGCAACGCGCCGGCGTCCATCTGCTCGCCCCATGTCTGATACACGTATGCCAACTCCGGCTGGAAAGGCGTGCTGAATCGAGCCAGCCTTACCTCGCGCCATTGGCCGGCATTGGACAACACCAGATCGTCGCCGCCGACATAAGGCGCCATCACAATCACGCCCTCGGAACCAATCGGGAAGCGGCGCGCTTTGGGGGCCACCCATTCCGGCATGTTCAGCGCCAGCATCCGCTGGTCGGGCGGCATGGCAATGGCCGTCTCGACAATCGTTGTGATCGGCGCATGAACGCGCAGGTGAAGCGAGAGTTGGCTGCCTGCGTGCGCCGCGCCCAGCGCGCACAACAGCGCCACACCAACAGTCCAGGCGATTGGCGTGAAGAGGCGAGAGTTCACCCGGCCTGCTGCCACATGCGCGACCCCATCGGCCAGCGCCAGCGCCAGCGCAGCCCACACGATTGCCACGCCGGCCAGCGGGACATACAGGGCGCGCGGCGCATTCAGCAGGTAGCCGGCCGACAATCGCGCCAGCGGCGGCGCAGACGCGCCGGCAAACAGCAACAGGCCGGCCAGCAACAGCACGCGCCACCGGCTGCGCGCCACAACGACCGCGACGCAGGCCGCCCCGGTGACGCCCACAGCCAGCGCGACCGCTGCCTCATCGCCCGGCACAACCGGCTTCGCCAGCGCAGCCAACGGCCAGGCCAGCATCTGCGCCGCGTACAACGCGCGCTGTAGAAAGTCGGCAAGGGTCTGAACGGCCTCTGGCGGAGCGCCCTTCGGGATCAACGGATACACAAGCAGATACACAACGCCCGGCGCCGCTGCCACAACGAACGACCAGGCGCCTCGCTCCCAGCGGCGCAGACGCAACGCCCGGCTGATCTCATACACCAGACAGAAGCCGCCCGCCACCACGCCGATCTCGTTGGAAAGAAAAGCCAGCGCGGCCAGGCCGAGGCACATCGCCCAGTGCCGCCTGCGGGCCGATTGCCGCGCCGCCACATAGAACAGCGTCGCGCTCAGGATGAACAGACAGGCAAGCAGATGATTCAATCCGGCCGGCAGCGCCACCGCCTGAAAGACAAATGGATTGAGCGCGTAGAGCAGGCCGACCGCCAGTTCCATGCCGGCGTTCGAGTGGCCGGCCAATGCCCGCGCCAGGCGTGATAGCAGCACGGCACTGGCGATGTGGACTGCCAGGCACAGCATGTGCAACAACGCCGGCCCCGTCGGCCCCGCCGCGCGCGCCAGCATGTAGCCGAGCAGGTACAGCGGTCGGTAGTAGCCGAAGTTCTCGGTGCGCACAAAGGCATCAACAAACGTGTAGCCTTCCACCAGGCGCACCGACCAGGCATCGTCGAATGCCAGCGGCAACTGCGCGCTCGGCCAGTACACGACCAGCGCTGCGGCCGCGATTACACCCACAGAGATCAGCGAGGCATAGCGCGCCAGGTAGCGCATCAAGTGGCGCTGAGGGCGCGAGGGGCGAGAGTCAGGCGAATGGGCCATCACGGCGGGGACACAAAACGCCGGTCACGGCGGCGTGCGCGCTTGCGGCGTCACGTGCCATGACCGGCGTTTGAGGATCTATGCTCGATGTGCGTTCGCGGCTTCAGCTCTTCGCGGAAGCCTTGTTGAGCAATTTGACGAGCCGCGACTTGCGGCGGGCCGCGTTGTTCGGGTGGATGACACCCTTGCCGGCAGCGCGATCCAGCGCGCTGATTGCCTTGACAATCTCCTCGCGCGCGGCCGGCAGTTGCTTCTGCGCCACCAGCGCGCGGACCTTCTTGACGTGCGTGCGCGCCCGCGAGCGGTGCAGGCGGTTGAAGGTCGCCTTGCGGGCGCTATTGCGAATGCGTTCCTTTGCGGATTGTGTATTTGCCACGAATGCCTCTCTATCTGCTTGTCGCTGCGTACCCGCGCCGGGGCGCGGCACAGATTGATTTTGACCAGACCGTCACCAGCCGTCCCCGGCGTCGATCACAGGGCCGGCTTGAACGCAGGCGGTATTTTACTTCAGACCCGCCCTTTCATCAACTGCCGCGCGCGGCCGCCAGGCACAGACAGGCCCAGCCGGCAATGAACGCCGCGCCGCCCAGCGGCGTGATCGCCCCCAGCCAGCGCCAGCCCGTCAGCGCCATCACGTACAGGCTACCGGAGAACAGCCCGATGCCGGCCACAAACAGCCAGCCGGCAATCACCGGCAGCGCCGATCCCTGCCAGCGTGTGACGGCAAACGCCACGGCCAGCAGGCCGAGCGCGTGATACATGTGATAGCGCACGCCCGTCTCGAAGTTGGCCAGCATATCGGCCGGGAGCGCCGCGCGCAATCCGTGCGCGCCGAACGCCCCCAGCGCCACGGCCAGGCCGGCTGCCGCAGTTCCCAACGCAAAAAACACCCTTTCCATGCCGGCCATGATAAACTCATCGCGTGCCATATTTCGTCGTCATCGCGCTCATGGGACTGCCGTTGCTGGGCGTCCTGATTGCATCGGTGCTGTCGCAGTGGCCGCGCGCGCGCGGGTTTGCCTGGTTGACCCTGCCTCTCTCTGCCACACTCACACTGGTCGCTGCCTGGGGAGCGCACCCCCTCTCCTTCGAGATGACCTTTGGCGACTGGGGGCCGGTGTCTGTGACCGGCGCGCCGCTGATTCTGGCGAGCAGCCTGCCGGCCACAACGATCGTCATCGCTGTCGCCGCCGCGCAGCTCGCTGCCAGTCTGCATCCGCGCGAGGCCGATCTGCGCCCAGACCACACCACAGGCGCGCTGTTGTTTGGCGCGCTCGCGCTGGCCGCGCTGTCCAACACGCTGATTACGCTCATCGTCGGCATCGGGCTGGTGGACATGCTGTCAGTGATCGCCGGCATTCAGCGCGGCCGCGATCACCGCCGCGTCATCGCCGACGGCATGTTTCGCGGCGCATCCTCGGCCCTGCTGGTAATCGCGCTCGCCCTGTATCTGTCAATGGGCAACAGCCTGTACATTCCGCTCGGCGTGTTGCCCGAGCGCCTGATGCCGTTCATCACGATCTCGCTGGCGTTGCGCTTTGGGCTGGCGCCGCTGCGCGCGCTGGCCGGCCAGTTTCACGACGCTCACTGGACCAGCGAAGCCAGCGCCATCGCCGGGTTGGTCGCGCTCATCAAGTTGCCGCTGTTGAGCGCGCCGGCGCTGCCCGCCTGGTTCTTCGCGCTGGCGCTGCTCACAGTTGTATTGGCCGGCCTGGTCGGCGCGCTGACGCGACGCCGCTCGCTGCTTCGGTCAGCAATCAGCAGCATGGGGCTGGGCCTGGCGATCTGTTCGGCGGCGCTGCAACAACCTGGCGTCACTGCCATCGCAACGCTGAGCTGGCTGGCCGGCAACCAACTGGTGGCCCTTTCTCCGCGCGATGAATCTGCGCTGGGCCGGCGCGCCGCCCTGGCGGGGCGCCTGATCGGCGCGCTATGCCTGATCGGCCTGCCGCTGACAGCAGGATTCGTCGGACGCGCCGGCGTCGCGGCGCTGTGGGCAGATGACGGGCCGGGCGGGGCATTGCTGATCGCCGGCCTTGCGCTGGCCCAGGCGCTGCTGACACTGGCGGCGCTGCGCATCACGTTCGCGCCCACCGGCGTCACAGCTTATAGCGTCGCGTTGCCC
>CALBEF010000079.1 GCA_937927775.1 uncultured Anaerolineae bacterium
CTGGCTGTACTGGCGCTACGTCCTCGCGCGCCTGTATGCGCTGCCGGGGAGGCTGGCGTGGGCCATGCCGGCGGGGCTGCTGGCCTACCTGATGATCGTGTTGCGGGGGACTGTTGCGATGATGACCCGGCGGGGCGTGCAATGGAAAGGGCGTTCCTACTCGTAGGGCGCGGCGCCCCCTCCCACAGGTTCATTCAGCAGAGCTGTCTTCATCCAGCAATCTGAGGAATTGCCTGACGACAACGGGATCGAACGAGCATCCCATCAACTCCAAAGACATGAGATGGCCTTCCTGCATGTACAGACGGGCAGACGCGCCGCCGGCAGTCTTGACGGATTGGGTGAGCGCCTGGGTATGGAGTTCGATGACATCGCGCGGCCCGGCCCGATGCCGGCCGAGACGATTGGCAATGTCGCGCAGGCCGGCGGAGATGTCATGTTCCACTTTGTAAACGCGACGCTCGATTGCCTGTTCGAGCAGATTTGCGTACTGGGTCGCCAGAAGCTCAAAGATGTCGGGGCGTGTGAGCCGAAAGGGAACAAGCCCGAACGCCTGAGCGGTGACAGCAGCCGTGGGGCGACCTGACAGGCGCAACAGACCCTCCAGTTCCTGCGCCTGCTGCGCAGACAGGACTTGAGCGAGGGACGGCTCGGCGGCTGCATTGCCGGCCGGGTAGCCGGAGCCGGCCTGGACACGCAGCACGAACAGACAATGCTGGCCGTCGGCCACAATGGGCAAGGCCCGCACCAGCCACCGCAACTGGCGCGAGGGGTGCACATACTCCGTCTCGTAGTGCGTGGCTGCGCCCGAGAGCAGCGCCTGCGCAGCATCGGCCAACACTGTCGCCATACCGCCCCAGACGGGCCTCTCGATCTCTGCCTCTTCCGGCAGGTCGAGCGCGTCGCGGTCGCCCCGGCGCCAGGCCTGATTGGCAAACAACAGCCGGCCACGCGCATCCATGATCGACATCTGCTGCGGCAGGAAATTGAGAACTTGTTCGGCATCGATATCCATCTGAAAATCCTGCCGGAAGCCTAAATCCAATCAGCGCGACGGCTGCCTGGATCGGGCAGCTCAAGCCGGGACAGTCAACAGCCTGCCGGGATCTCTGCGCCCGCTGAGATTCGGCCTCGTATGCCGGATGGCCGGCAGATGTTTGGACAACTTCAAGAGGCGTATTCGGCAGGAGATCGAGAGAAGGCTCCCGACAGTCGCAATTCAACGCTCATCAAAACCTCTTCAAACATCATGCCCAGCATCGCAACCGGTGAAGCGAATATAACATAGCCCATCAGACAACGAAGGCCAGTTGATGAGCAAAATGAGCAGTCCTCCGCTGCGCACGCCAAAACATGGCCGCATTACGGGTCTTTTGGAGCACGCGCAGATGACACAGCTTCTGGTAAAGTGTGGGCGGGACAGACAGTCGTGAAAGAAGGGTTGAAGGAAGCGGACACAGGCACCCTGCATCAATACCTGTTTGAGCAGGCCGGCATCGGCATCGCGCTGATGAACCAGGACGGCTGGATTCGGCTCGCCAATCGCGCGCTGGGCGCCCTGCTCGGATACGGCGACGACGATCTGGAGAGCAAGTCCTTTGACGAATTGAGCCATCCCGATCATCGCGCAGCGGGTGAACCGTCATTGCGGGAAATCGTCCGTTGCCTGTGCGCCGGCGAGATCAGCCGGCATCAGGCAGAGCGCCAACTGGTGCGCAAAGACGGCCGAACCACCTGGGCGCGGCTGACCATGACAACACTGTCACCCCTCTGCGAGCCTGCCGGCGTTGTGTGCGTGGTTGAAGATATCACGCGCCATCGGCAGGTCGAGTTGGCCCTGCAGCAGGAGGCGAGCTATCTGAACCTGCTGATCGAAAGCTCGGGGCACGCCATCGTCACCATCAGCACGAGCGGCGACATCCAGTCCTGGAACGCCGGTGCGGAGACGCTGCTTGGCTGGCACCGCGAGGAAGTGATCGGCAGATCATACAGCGCGGTGTGCGGCAGCGCTGATGGGCGCGCCAACCAGGCAATCGCGCGGGTAATCGAGACTGCGCAGCCGGTGTACAACCATGAGTCGGGATGCGAACGCCGCAACGGCGAGCCGGTGTCGCTCATGACCACATTCTCGCCCATCCTCGACCCGAACGGGGCGATTGCCGGTATCGTCAGCATCGCCACCGATGTCAGCGAACGCAATCATCTTGAGAACGAACAGATTGGCCGCCAGCGCGCCGAGGCGATCCTGCACGAGCGCGAAATGCTGGCGCGAGAGCTGCACGACAATCTGAGCCAGGATCTGTCCTACGTGCAAATGCAGGTGGCTACGATCCGCGAGCTGCTGGCGCAGAACCGCGTGGCCGAGTCCGACGCCATGCTCAGCCGGCTGGCTGATGTCGCTCAGACCACCCAAAATGAAGTGCGCGAGCAGATCCGCAATCTGTACACCCGCCCGGCCCCGCAGGGATTCGTGCCGGCATTGCGAAAGTATCTGGCCGAGTTCGAGGAACTCACCCGTATGCAGGTGGAGTTTCGGGCGCCCGAGCCTGTGTCCAGCTTCGACCTGGCGTCGGAAGTCGAGTTGCAGTTCATGCGCATCATTCAAGAGGCGCTGAACAACGTCCGCAAGCACGCGCGCGCGAGCAGGGTGACCGTGAGTCTGACATCAGAGCCTGACCAGTTGGTCGCCGCAATCTCCGACGATGGCCAGGGCTTCACACAGGATGAGCTTAAGGACACGGCTGCCGATGGCAAACATTTCGGCCTGCGCATCATGCAGGAGCGCGCCCGGGAAGTGGGCGGCAGCGTTGCAATCCAGTCCGCGACGGGGCGCGGCAGCCGGGTCATCATCCGAATGCCCTATAATCGCCAGGGCAGCGCGCACCAGCCCAGGCCAGATCACTCTGAGCTGTAGACAAGACCAGCCGCCCGATCGCAGGGCCGGGCCACTTGGGCGTAATCGCTGCGCTGTCCTTTAGTGCGTCCGGTCAGGTAGCCACATCCAACAAGCGCGATGGCCGAGAAACTTAAAATCCTGCTGGTCGATGACCACCTTCTGTTCCTGGAAGCGCTGCGAAATCTGCTCACAGTCAAGGGATTCGAGATCGTCGGCACAGCGCACGATGGGCGGGATGCTGTCGAGCGCGCCCGGGAATTGCGGCCCGATGTTGTGTTGATGGACATCCGCATGCCGCGCTGCGACGGTCTGGAGGCGACCCGGATTTTCCGCCGCGAGTTGCCGGATGTGAAGGTCGTCATCCTGACATCCTCCGAAGACGACGATACACTGCTCGAGGCCATCAAGAGTGGCGCATCCGGCTATCTGGTCAAGAGTCTGAAGCCAGATCTGTTTATCGCGCTGCTCTCCGGCGTTCTGCGCGGCGAAGCCCCGATCTTGCGCGAAATGGCCTCCAAAGTCATGGAGGCTTTTGCCCGGCAATCCCAGGCGACCCAACCGGCCGAGATGCAAGGCATACCGACGACTGAGACATCCAATAGCAAAGAAGCCTGGCACGGCGTCCCGAGCTTGACCCAGCGCCAGTTGGAGATCGTCAAACGCGTCGCCCAGGGGCAGAGCTACAAAGAGATCGCCGCCGATCTCGGTATTACCAAGCGCACGGTGCAATACCACGTGCTGGAGATCATGCAAAAACTGCGTCTCGAGAATCGAACTCAGATGATTATGTATGCAGCCAAAGCTCAACTTATCGACGAGGAAAAGAGCTAGGCAAGTATCATTCGCCCAACTGAGTGCCCTAATTGCCACTTAGACACTATCTTTCCCCTAAGTACAGTCAAAGGACTGTACTTTTTCGTTGACTGTCCCTGTGCCTCACGCCATTGCAGGAAGCACCTGGAAAAGGCTATCCTGATTACGCAAAGATCGCATGTCGGGATTTCACAAGTCGAAGGGCAGATTCATGAAAGTGCTGTTAGTTGACGATCATCCGCTTTATCTGGAGGGTCTGCGGAACTGGCTCACCGTTCATGGTTATGACGTGATCGGTGTAGCCAGTGACGGTCTCACAGCATTGGCTCGCGCTCGCTCGAATCACCCCGACCTTGTGCTGATGGACCTTGACATGCCGGGGCACAACGGACTCGAGGTAGCTCGACTGCTCAAAGCCGAGTTCCCCCGCATGGCCATCGTGATTCTGGCAGTTTCTTTCGATCCCTCGATCGTTCAAGCTGCACTCCGTTGTGGCGCTCTGGATTGCCTACCTAAAAATATTAAGCCAGAGACTCTGCTGCGCCTCCTGCCACGGATAGACGATCCATTGCAATCCGCGCAGTCAACCAGTTGCTCCTCTCGTCAACCCAGGCCACACAACGTCTTGATGCCTACTTAAATAGCCCTCTGCATCCACCAGCACCTGTTCGGAAAACTAAGCAGTGACGCTGTCTGAACTCTCACGGTGCCGCCCATAACGGCTTGTGTGCTCTCCGGCCACCTGCTGCGTATCACCCAACACATGTCGCATCGGCCTCCTCGCCAGGGTCGGGCTTTCATGTATCTACAGTCTCCTGTCCGGCGGGCTGTAGCTTTTCACGTTTCATGACTGTGCGCAACCACATGGCAGCCCAAACTGCAATCAAGTAGTCTATCCAAACACGGGTCGCTATGTTGTTGTTTGTCTAATGGGCTTAAGTGACGTGGAGGAAACAATGGGTATAACATCAAGAATCCGAGTGAAGCTGCCAGCCGGTCACAGCCCGGCTGATTCTGACTCGCGGCGCGCAATCAGCGCCAGATCGATGCCATTCCATCGCGGCGCCCCGATGTGGGCACGACTCATGGCTGCTTTCGCGTCAACGTTGGCAGCCATTCTCGTTTTCGCGGGTTCGTCGCTGAGTTCAGCATCGGCCATTGGGCCTGATCCACTATCGGGCGGCCTGGCGCCATCCCTGAACCCGCCTGTGACACCGATTGGGCCATCGTCTGCGCCACAGGCATCCATCGAGGCTGCCGCGAATGTGTGCGCCATTCATACCTGGCTCAACCCTGATGGGGGTGTCGTCCGCGTGCGCATGATTCAAGGCTCGACCGTCATCACCAGCCCGACCTGGATCGGCGTCCTGGATTTCGGAGGCGGCGACATTGCCTATGCCTACTGCACCGACATCGCGCACCACGCAGCCGGCAACCGGCCTTATTGCCTGGACCCCGGCTTCTTTTCAGACTGGCGGGTTGAATGGTTCGTCACCACCTATCCGCCCACCCCCGACGATCGTGTTCAACAGGCTGCCCGGCAGGCCGCCCTGTGGCACTTGACCGACGGCGCCAT
Organism: uncultured Anaerolineae bacterium; assembly: GCA_937927775.1. Classification (GTDB taxonomy): domain Bacteria; phylum Chloroflexota; class Anaerolineae; order J036; family Brachytrichaceae; genus Roseilinea. The sequence continues at coordinate 5,286 of CALBEF010000079.1, forward strand.
GCTCGACGCCGCCAACGCCACGCTCGGCGATGCGGCGCTTGATGCGGCTGTGCTCAGCGCCTACAACGCGCTTCTTGCATCGTTCCCGGCGTCTCCTCCGCCGTCATTCCAACCCGGCAACGTCGAGATTGTTGTCGATCCCGGATCGGCCCTTAACCTGCTCCCCGGCGGCGAAGCGCACCCCTTCACGGTTCGTCTTACCAAAGGCGGATTGCCATTGGCCGGCTACGCTGTGCAGGTGACAGCCACGCTCGGCTCGCTCAGCAGCTTGAGTGGCGTCACTGATGGCAATGGCGAAGCGCAGTTCACCCTCACCAGCGCAATCTCAGGCACTGCATTCATCACAGTGACCGCCGAAGTCACCCTGCCGGCCGGCTCGCGCTTCCTCGACCAGGCGGAACCTTCAGACAAGCAGCGTCTGGTGCTCGCGCAGAACAAGACCGCCATCATTGAAGGCTACGGCAACAAGACCTGGCTCAGCGTGCCCAATGGCATTGTCGTGCGCAAGTTCAGCGATCGCAACGGCAACGGCGTTCAGGACAACAATGAGCCCAATCTCGCCGGCTGGCGATTCGTGCTGAACATGCCTGATGGAACGACATTCACCCGCACCACCGGCACAGACGGCAACGCCTATTTCGACAACCTGGTGCCGGCCGCTCTGTACGGCGTGTTCACCATTACGGAACTCCTGCAACCCAACTGGATCAACACGACCCCGCTGGTCGTCACGCGCACCCGCAGCCTGCAAGACCCGTGGACTCAGTGGGCGATCAGCTATGGCAACGCGCAGCTCTCTCAACTCAAAGTCCTCAAGTACCTCGATCTCAATCTGAACGGTCAGCGCGACCCCGGCGAGCCGGGCCTGGCCGGCTGGCAGTTTGAAATCCGCCGCTGGGACGGCAATGACTTCATCGCATTCCTGGGTGGCACAACAGACGGCACCGGCCACCTGCGCTTCAACAACCTGGCGCCGGGCCTGTACAAGATCATCGAGTTTGGTCAAATCGGCTACACCAATACCACGCCCCTCGAGCGAATCGTCGAGATTCTGCCCAACTCCCCCGGCATCTACGAGGTTACCTTCGGCAACGCGCGCAACGGCAGCCTCGTCGTCGTCAAGGCGGTGGATTGGAGTGGCGTCACACCGTCTCCCACGCAAACGTTCACGCTCTGCATCGCCGGCCCGTCCTATCCCGGCGGCAACTGCCAGACCATCGGCCCCGACGGCGGCAGCCTGGTGTGGACAAGTTTGCTGCCCGGCACGTACACCATCACCGAGACCGAGCCTGGCCCCGCCTGGTCTGTCACCGGCAACGGCCTGACCGTCACGCTCACCGGCGGCGGCGGCCTCTTCACCGGCACCGTCACCAACACGCGCACATCGCCGCAACTGGGCAGCCTGCAAATCATCAAGGCAGTTGACTGGATCGGCGCCACCCCCAATCCCAACCAGACCTTTGAGATCTGCGTCACCGGCCCGTCCTACCCGTCCGGCAACTGCCAGACCATCGGCGCGGCCGGCGGCCTACTCACGTGGAACAACCTCATCCCGGGCGTCTACACCGTCACCGAAACCAGCCCCGGCAGCGCATGGTCTGTCACCGGCAGCGGCGTGACTGTGATCGCGCCGGCCGGTGGCGCCGGCTCTGCCACCATCACCAACACACTGCGCTATGGCAGTCTCATCATCACCAAGACCGTCGACTGGAAGGGATTCACACCCGACCCGACGATGTCATTCGACCTGTGCATCAGCGGGCCGTCGTACCCAACCACGCCGGATTGCCAGAACATCGGCGCCAACGGCGGCGTGCTGACCTGGAACAATCTGATTCCGGGCAATTACATCGTGACCGAGCCGAACGCCGGCGGCCAGTGGAGCGTCACGATCAGCGATACGGTCGTCACAGTTGACGGCGGCGGTTCGGCTGGCGTCGCGGTGCTCAATATCTACGCCGCCGGACGCCTTGTGATCACCAAGACAGTGGACTGGAGCGGCACGCCGGTCGATCCCGATCAGACATTCGAGATTTGCGTCACCGGCCCGTCCTATCCGTCCGGCGACTGCCAGACAGTAGGCCCCAACGGCGGCTCGCCGGTGTGGGATAACCTGATTCCAGGCGTCTACACCGTCACAGAATCCAACCCCGGCCCGGCCTGGGTCGTGAGCGGTGACAACGTGTCGGTCAACGTCCCAGACGGTAGCACAGGCTCAACCACCATTGTGAACACGCGCCTCATGGGCAGCCTGCAAATCAGCAAGGTCGTGGACTGGAATGGCATTGCCCCCGATCCTGCGCAGACCTTCACCCTCTGCATCACCGGCCCGTCTTACCCGTCCGGCGACTGCCAGACCATCGACGCGGCTGGCGGCGTGCTGACCTGGAACAACCTGATCCCCGGCGCCTACACAGTCACAGAGATCGATCCCGGTGTTGCCTGGTCGATCACTGGCAGCAACGTGACTGTCACCGTGACGGGTGACGGCACAGACACCCACACAATCACCAACACGCGCCGGCTGGGCAGCCTGCAAGTCACCAAAGTAGTGAACTGGAACGGCATCACCCCGGACCCGGCGCAGACCTTCACCCTCTGCATCACCGGCCCGTCCTATCCGTCCGGCGACTGCCAGACCATCGGCGCCAACGGCGGCGTGCTGACGTGGAACAACTTGATCCCGGGCAACTACGTCGTGACCGAACCGAACGCCGGCAACCTGTGGAACGTGACCATCACCGGGTCGCCTGTCACAGTGCCGATTGACGGCGGCAGCGGCAGCGCAACCGTGACCAACACGCGCCTGTTGCCAGGACTGGTCGCCCGCAAATCGTCGATCCCGCCCAACGGCACGCAGGTAAGCCGCAATACCCTCATCACCTATGTGCTCGTTCTGACCAACACCGGCCAGATTCCGCTGACGAACGTGCGCCTGACAGACACAGCCCCTCTCGGCACGGAGTACATTGCCGGCAGCGCCATGCCCGCGCCGGCCAACCCGCCGTTGCCGCTGGTGTGGGTCGTGCCCACCCTCAACGTCGGTGGCAGCTTCACCGCCCAGTTCACCGTCCGCGTCACCCCGGTCACCGGCACACTGGCCATCACCAACAGCGCCACCGTCAGCAGTGACCAGACGCCGATCACCGAGACAAACGTCGTGGTGCATCCATTCCGCGAGACAGCCATCGACCTGCTCAGCCTCACCGCCACGCCGCAGCCAAACAATACCATCCAGGTGCGTTGGGTCACCGGCGCAGAAATCGACACCTACGGGTTCCATCTCTTCCGCAGCGTCAACGAAAGCCGCGACACTGCCGCGCAAGTGACCGAACAGATCATCCTGAGCCAGGGCTGGGGCCAGGGTGGCGCCACCTATCAATGGATTGATGCAAACGTCCAGCCGGGCGTCACCTACACCTACTGGTTGCAGGAGACTGAACTGGACGGTGACCTGCTCGAATACGGGCCGGTCTCCACATCACTGAATCAGTTGTCGCTCATCCGGCGTCTGTACCTGCCCATCACCTCGCGCTAAATTGTTTAAGGATCCTGCAATCAGGGCGGGCTGATGGACAGCAGCGTGTCCGCAGCCCGCCAATGCCATGAACCTGGAGCGTGCCAATGAAAAAAGGATTTGCCTCGCTGTGTCTGTTTGTCGCAGGTCTGATGCTGATCTCGGCCGGCGCCGTTGTGAGTGTGCAGCCAACTTTTGCTGCGCCGCTCGCCGACATCACCGAAACTGTCACCGAGCCGCCAACCTTTACCCCGAGTCCCACGGCAACATCGACTGAAACGGCCACGCCTGCCGAAACAGCCGCGCCAACACAAACGGCCACCCCGCCCCGGACCACCACGGCAACCGACACGCCCCCGGTGGAAACAGCCATCTCGAATGTGACCCTGACGCCACGAAGCGCAGTGTCAACGCCCACACCCGCGCTGGATCTGACAGGCACACCCTCTCCCGATGTGACGGGCACGTCCGCGCCGAATCTGACGGGCACACCCGCGCTGGATGTGACGGGCACGCCCGATCTCACCACGACAGCAACGCCTGTCATTGTGCTGGACACCACCGGCGGACAAGGTCGGGCGGGCGGATTGAATCCGGCCGGCCTGGCCCTCATCGGGTTGGGGTGCCTGTTCATCGTCATGGCAGTCGCCTTGTCTGCGCGCAAGTCTGCCGGCCGCGCCTGAGACGACACAGCACGTTTGCGTTTCGCATCCAGCAGGCGCAAAGGGCGCGCGCGCGCCAGGGGCAGTCGCGTGTTCTTTGCGCTCTCTTTTCTGGCGCAGGGTGATGATGCCAGTGCGGACACAATTCACTTTCACACGTCTGTCACAGCCGATTGCGGCCATCCTCGCCTGCGCGCTGCTGGGATCGGGCTTTTCAACGCCGGCCCAGGCGCAAGCGCCCATTCCATCAGACTCTGCCCGGCCCGACACACTTTCGCTCCACGTTCAGGTCATGCCGGCAATCCCATCGGGCAAGGGCGATGAAGACGCTCGCATCATCGCGCGCGCCGACAACGCGGGCATCGCAAACAGCGCGCGCGCACTGCCCAACCCGCGCGTACTGGCTTTCGAGATGCGCCGGCAGCGCATCAAGACCCAGACAGACCTCGACGCCGTCACCGCGCGCATCGATCATCTGGTCACACAACCGTGGCAGGGGCCGATTTCCCCGCAATCAACGCCGGCGCCGCAGACTGGCGAGGGTAACGAGTATCCAGATCTGGCGGGGGTCGCGCGCGCCAATCTGCCACCGGCAATCCCATCCGCGCCGGTCACTGTCCTGCGGCGTGGATGGCTGCGCGGCGCGCCAATCCTGGTCGTGGCTGTCTGGCCGGTGTTCGATCACAACGGCCAGGCTGTGTTGGTCAATCAGCTCGCAGCCACTATCCCGGACGCCACACCGCTCACATCTGACGCGGCCGGCGTCGCGGCGTCGCTGTTGGGCGCGGAGTCCTTCACCCCGCAGGCTGTGGCTGCGCAGATCAATCCGGCCGCCAATGCGCCGGCGATCAAACTCGCGGTCTCGCAGCCCGGCATTCAGCGCGTAACCGGCGCTGCGCTTGCCGCAGCCGGCCTGAACATCACCACCACAAACCCCGCCCTGATTCACCTGCGCCTGAACGGCCAGCCCATCGCCATCGAGACGCGCGGCACAGGCGATGGCCGGCTCGATCCAGGTGATGAGATACGGTTCTACGCGCCCGTGGCCGGCGACCGCTGGAACACGACCACTCTCTACTGGCTGACTGTCGAAGCGACAGCCGGCGCGCGTATGCCCGCGCGCGACGCAACGGGCGGCGCCGGCCTTGCCCATGCCATCGCCACCGAAAAGCGCGTCTGGCGCAACAACAAGCTCTACGATTCTCTCGCGCCTGGCCCCAATGGCGATCACTGGTTCGCTTACCGGCTGCTCACCGGTCCCGGCTCGCCCTCCGCCGTCGTCACCGTGCCCGTCACCACATCATTGCCGAAGTGGAGTGTCAGAGGCTTCCTGCCTTTCGCGCAAGGCAATGCCGCCGGCAGCGTGTCAATCGCGCCGGCTGTGACAGAGGGCGCAACTTCGGCAGGCGATGCCGCGACACCCTACACCAGCCTCACTGTGGCCGGGTCAGCGCAGACCGGCGGGCAGCATCATCTGTCGCTCCGGCTCGGCGGATCGGCGATCGCGGCGCGCTGGAGCGGCCCCGGCGACTGGCAACACACCTTCACCTTCACCGGCGCGATTGGCAGCGATTGGGCGTCGCTCACGCTGGTCAGCGGCGCAACGCCAGACAGCGTCAGCATCGCCAGCATTCAATACGAGGCGTCGGTCATGCTGTCGTTTGCCGGCCGGGGCGGCGCGTTCTCGGGCAGCGCCGGGGTTGCCCATTACCAACTGCGCGGCACGCTTGCCGGGCGCGCGCTGTACGATGTGACCCTGTCTCAGACCCCCACGATCGTTCACATTCCAGCCGGCACGGACACCCAGTTCGACCACGGTTCGGTTGCGCGCGACTACGTGCTGGCCGGGCCGGGCACGCTGGTTGTCCCACAGGTCGCGGCTCATACGCCGGTCGATCTGGTGTCGCCGCGTAACGCCGGGCTGATCTACATCGGCCCCGCATCGTTGCACGCAACCCTGGCGCCGTTGATCGCGCTGCGGCAGGCGCAGGGATTCACCACTTTCGTCGCGGACACGCAGGCCATCTACGACACTTGGAGCTACGGCCAGGTCTCTCCGGCCGCCATCCGCAATTTCCTGCAACACGCTGCCAGCACATGGCCGGTTGCGCCGCGCTACGTCACGCTGATCGGTGACGGCACAGCCGACCCTCATGATTACACCGCGCGCGGGGCGCTGAATGTCAATCTGGTTCCGCCCTGGCTGGCGCCGGTTGACCCGTGGATTCGGGAAACAGCCTGCGACACATGCTACGGACAGCTCGACGGGGAGGACGCCCTGTCTGACCCGTTTCCCGATGTGCCGGTTGGGCGACTGCCGGTGAAGAGCGCCGCCGAACTGGCCGGCGTGGTCAGCAAGATCGTGAACTACGAGACTGCGCCGGTTGGCCCTGTGCTGGACTCATGGCGCTCGCGCATCGGATTCCTGGCCGACAACTATCGCGAGCCGGATGGCGCCGCCGACGCTGCCGGCGACTTTGCAGCCATGGCCGATTGGGCTATCGCGCTGCAGCCGGCCACCCTCTCGCCCCGGCGCGTTTACTACGACCCCTATCTGCCAACCCAGGCCACAGCGCCGTGGCGCGTGGGCAGCGCGCTATCTGCCTACACCCGCACCATCGAGATGTTCAACGCCGGCGTCGGCATAATCAATTTCTACGGCCACGCGCATCAGTTCCAGATCGCCAGCACTGCCAGCTTCACGAACCCCAACAATTTACAGCCGGCATCCTATTTGCTCTACATGTACGACGCCGACCAGTTGAACAACGCCAACCGGCTGCCCATCATGATCCAGATGACGTGCTACACCGGCGCATTCCAGACGCCGCTGGCCAGCGGCGCCACGCTGGACGAACGCCTGGTGCTGGCGCCGGGCGGGGCCATTGCCGTGTGGGGAAATACGGGCAAGGGCGTCGCCTATGGCAACACCTACTTGCAGCGCGGGTTCTATACGGCGCTGTGGAATGCGCCGGCCATGACCGCCCGCGTGGGAGATCTCGTTGTGGCCGGCTACCTGGACTTGTTGACCCAAAGCCCGTGCTGCCAGGAAAGCGTCAACACCTATGTCCTGCTGGGCGACGCAGTCACCCGCGCCCGCGTGTTAGCGCCGAAGCAGCAGTACATCCCCTCCGTATCGAGGCCCTGACCCTCCGCACAGGCCGGTCAGGCAGCCGCCTGTTTGCGCCCGTGATGTAGGGCGAGTCCGAGACTCGTCCTACACGCTTACGCGCGCAAGGCGACATGTGGCCCCTGCTCTGAAATGCGCCCGGCGCGAGTCCGCGCGCCACAGACATGACATTTGGCGCGCCCAGCGGCGCACCCAGCCACGCGCCGGAAAAATCAGGCGCGTGGCGCGTTCTTTTAAGGGATTCCCTGATGGGCTTGTGATCGCATCGGCCCTATCTCTGTGCGCAGAGGCGTATCAGAGACGATGCCGTCGCAGTTCCATCCTTCCAAGCTCTGCTTAACGACGCGCCGGCGCGCGCGCCCTCTCGCCACTTTTGGAGCCTGCGGCGCGCTCATCATCTCCTTCGCCGCAAACGCCCTTCCGGCCGGAGCAACAACGGCGATAGCATCCGCGCCGGCCAGCCTGCCGCATCAGACTATCGCGCCGGCCAATCCTGCCGCCATGATCCCCGCGATCAAGGTGAAGGTTGGCAACGCTGGCATTCACCGCATCACCGGGGCCGACCTGGCCGCAGTGGGATTTGATCTCGCAAACTCGCCCGCGTCGCGCCTGCGCCTCGACCACAATGGCCGGGAGATCGCCCTCGAGATGCGCGGCCTCGAAAATGATCGCCTCACGCCAACCAGCGAGGTGCGCTTCTATGCAGACGAACCGGGCGACCGCTGGAACGCCGGCGGCATCTACTGGCTGACCGTGCAAGCGGCGGCAGGGAAGCGAATGACGGTCGATGCAATCACCACGGGCGAGGGGACCACTCAGACCACCGGCATCGAACGGGGCAGGCTGTCCACGCGCCGTGTGTATCAACCGCTGTATCCCGGCCCCGATGGCGATCACTGGTTTGTCGCTCAGTTGAGCGCAAGCACCGCCACGCCTCAGACCATCTTCACGGCGACGCTGCCCGGCACGCTTGCGCCGGTTGCCGGCCTGGCGGTCGTCTCGGTGTCGGGCGCTGCTGCTGTAGACAGCCCGCACACCCTGCGCGCTCGGATCGGCGCCGCCACGAGCGCCGCCACGTGGACCGGCAGCGGCAATTGGACGCAAACGCTCAGCCTGACCTTGAGCGCCGGCAGCCGGCAATTCACCCTGACACTCGACAGCCCGGCAGCCGACACCGTGTTTATTGACGCCATTGAGTGGCAGTTGCCGGTCAGCCTGAACTTCGCCGGTCAGGGCGGCGCGTTCCGCGCCACGGCCAGCAGCCGCTACCAACTGAGCAACATCCCGGCAGATCGCGCGCTGTATGACGTGGTCGAAACAACATCGCCGCGCGTTCTGAACCTGCCCGCCGGCACAAGCGTGCTGATCGAGAACGAAGCGGGGCCGCGCGAATATGTCCTGGCCGGGCCGGGCGCAATCTACGCGCCGGCGCTTTTGCCGCACACGCCGATCGACTTGTCTGCGCAGCGCGATGGTGAAGTGGTCTATATCGCCCCGGCGTCTTTGCGCGCGGCGCTGGCGCCGCTGGTCGCGTTGCGACAATCTCAGGGGTTGAGCGTCAGAGTCATTGAGCCGCAATGGATCTATGACGCCTGGAACTACGGTCACGTGTCGCCCGACGCCATACGCAACTTCCTGCGCTACGCCCGCAGCGCCTGGTCTCGCCCGCCGCGCTACGTAACCCTGGTGGGTGATGGCACCTTCGACCCGCTTGGCTTTGCCGATGCCAGCGCCGACAATCTGGCGAGCAATATCATTCCGCCGTACATGGCCATGGTGGACGCAAGCCAGGATCCGGCAAATCCCGCCGTGAGCGAATCGGCCTGTGAAACCTGCTATGGCTTGCTGGATGGCGACGATCCGCTGTCTGATCCCATGCCCGACGTTGCGATTGCGCGATTGCCGGCCAGAACAGCAGCCGAACTCAGCGTGATGGTCAACAAGATCATCAGCTACGAAACAGCGCCGCTTCCGGCAGCATGGCGCTCCCAGGTGGGATTCGTCTCTGACAACGCGCTCGATGAACAGGGCCGCCTCGACAGCGCCGGCGACTTCAACACGCTCCTCGACATGGCAGTTGCGCTGCAACCCTCTGGCGTTGCTGTCCAGCGCATGTACTACGATCCCTACCCGCCGTCTGCGAACAGCGCCCCCTGGCGAGAGATGGACGCGCGGGCCGCCTACACGCGAACGCTGGATATGTTCAACAGCGGCGCAGGCATCATCGAGTTCGCCGGCCACGGCCACCCGCTTCAATTCGCCAGCACCGCGCCGTTCCAGAATCCCTACGACAACGCAACGGCATCCTATCTGCTGTCCGGCGCCGACCCCGATCGCATGACAAACGCCGGCCGGCTGCCGATCGCGCTCTTCATGGCATGCAGCATGGGCCGCTTTCATGTCACGCCGGCCACGAGCAGCGGACAGACGCTGGCAGAGCGACTGATCTCGTCGCCAAACGGCGCCGTGGCGGTCTGGGCAAGCAGCGGCAAAGGGGTGTTGTGGGGACACCAGTATTTACAACGCGGCTTCTACACGGCGCTGTGGAACGCCGCGCCATTCACCGCCCGGCTGGGCGATCTGACCCTGGCCGGCCAGCGCGACCTGATCGCCAATGCCGATTTCCTGGCGTATATGTCCTGGACTTACCTGATACTGGGCGATGCCGCAACCCTGGCGCGCGTGGCGCCGGCGTCGGCCATGCCCTGGGCCAGCACAGTGTATCTACCGTCGATCAGCAGGTAGCGCGGTCAAACATCCGATTGCGCGTTCTGGCGCTCGTTGTATAATACGTGCCGTCGTTCCTCGATAGCTCAATGGCAGAGCAACCGGCTGTTAACCGGTAGGTTACTGGTTCGAGTCCAGTTCGAGGAGTTCTTCAAAAAGAGGGCCGCGCAAGGCAGCCCTCTTTGTTTTTCCTCGCACACAGACCGATCCTCCCGCACCTTCCAAACCTGCGAGAGCGTCATTTTCTGACGACTGACTACTGACTACTGACTACTGACTACTGACTACTGACTACTCCCCAACCAGCCGCTGCGCCGCAATGAGCGTGTTCTGCATCAGCATGGCGATGGTCATCGGGCCGACGCCGCCCGGCACCGGCGTGATGGCGCCTGCCACTGCGCTGACGCTTTCATAGTCCACGTCGCCAACCAGGCGCGCGCCGGACTTGCGCGCTGGATCGGGAATGCGATTGATGCCCACATCGATCACAACACAGCCCGGCTTGACCATCTCCGCCGTCACAAAACGGGCCTTGCCGATGGCGGCGATCAGAATATCTGCTTCGCGCGTCACGCCGGCCAGATCGGCCGTCCTGCTGTGGCACACGGTCACGGTGGCGTCGCGCGCCAGCAGCATCAGCGCAACCGGCAGACCCACAATCGCGCTGCGGCCCAACACTACCGCGCGCTTGCCGGCAATGGCGATGCCGCTGCGATCCAGCAGTTCAATGCACCCTTTGGGTGTGCAGGGCGCAAAGCTGGGCGCGCGCCCTTTCAGACCCAGCCGGCCAATGTTGCTGGGGTGAAAGCCATCCACATCCTTGTCCAGTGGAACCGCCGCCAGAACCGCCTGATCGTTGATGTGGGCCGGCAGCGGCAGTTGCACCAGAATGCCGTGCACATCCGGCCGGCCGGCCAGTTCGCGCACCAGCGCAACCGCCTGTTCCTCAGTCGTCGTGGCCGGCAACTCATAGCCAAACGAGGCCAGGCCCAGCTCTTCGCACGTCTTGCGCTTGTTGCGCACATACGCAGCCGAAGCGGGATTGTCGCCGATCAGCACCGTAGCCAGCCCCGGCGCGACGCCATGCGCAGTCTTGAAACGCGCCACGTCCGCCCTGATTTCGTCCCGAATAGCCGCTGCAATCGCGGCCCCGTCGATGATGCGCGCCATGTTCACTCCCGGATTGCCTGGTTGCAGGTCGAACCGAAAATTCATCCGCTCGCAGAACCCGTCAACCTTATCAACCCCAAGAATTTTAATAACCTTAAAACGCTTTCAACAGGCGTTCGGTCGCGGGTTGATCGTCCGCGCAGGCTGGCCGGGATACAGGCCGGCCAGAAAATTCAAGCGAAAGATCAGTATTTCGCCATCCCGGGCTGAGACCTCGCGCCACGACGGGTGGAGACAGGCTGCAAGGGCGGCCCCTGCGCATCCGCGATGCGTCACATCCCGCACAGCGCGTAGTAGCCTTGCGCCGCGCCCCACAGTTGCTCCAGATCGCAGAACTCGTCGGCGATGTGGGCGTGTTCCTCGCGCCCCGGCCCAAAGCCGATGGTCGGAATGCCCATCAGGCCGGCGCTGCGCCCGGCATTGGTGCAAAAGGCGTAATAGCCGATGGCCGGGTCGCCCAGCGCCGCGCGGGCCGCGCGGATGAAATCGCTGTCCGGGTCCATCTTCCACGCCGGCTGGAACTTCAGCCCGGTGCGCTGCGCGCCGGTGTAAGTCGTGATCGTCTCGGTGTCGATCTCGGCGCGCGCGCGGAAAGTCGCGTCCTGCGCGCGGATGCCGTCGATGATCTGGTTCAGCGGATCGAGCACATCGCGCTCGGTCTCGCCCACCAGCAGCCGGCGGTCGCAGCGCATGCGGCAGCGATCGGGCAACACCGACACGCTGGGATAGGGCGAGCTGATGATCTCGGTCGGCTCGAAGATGCCGGCGCCCAGATCGGGGTCGCGCGGCGGCTGCCACTCGTTGACGGCCAGAATCAGCCGGGCGGCCTGCTTGAGCGCGTTGACGCCCAGATGCGGCGTGCTGGCGTGGGCCGGCACACCCTCCACCGTCAGAAAGACCTCGGCCCGGCCGCGCCCGCCGATGTTCAGCTTGAGACTGGTCGATTCGCAGATCACCACGCGCGCCGGGCGATACGTCGTCAGCACATCGGCCAGCGCCAGACCCTCGATCTGCTCTTCGTTGACCGAAGCGGACACCAGCACTGTGCCGCGCAGCCGGCCATCGGCTTTGGCATAGGCCGCGCCGCACAGCGAAGCGGCCAGCGCGCCTTTCATATCCGCCGCGCCGCGCCCCCACAGGCTGCCGTCGCTGACTTCGCCGCCGAAGGGGTCTTTGGTCCACTGGCCGGCGGCATCGACCGTGTCGAGGTGCGAGTCGAACAGGATGCTGCCAGAGGCAGCGTCCGGCGCGCCGGGGGCAAGCACGCCGATCACATTGCCCAGCGCGTCCACATGCACCCGGTCGTAGTTCAACGCGCGCATGGCGTTCACGACCACCTGCGCGGCAGCCGACTCCTGGCCGGCGAGGCTTTTCGTGCGCACCAGATCACGGGCGAGGTCAACAACGTGTTGCTTTCTTTCAGCAGTCAGGGACATGGCTTCACCGAAGAAGAGAGAATTCACCACGGGCGCGCCGTCATCAGACGCGCAGCATCCTCAGCGCATCACGCGCAGCGCGGCGTCCACGATGTCCTGCGCGCCGGGCAACACGAACTGCTCGAGCGCCGGCGCGTAGGGCAGCGGCACATTTTTGGCGGCGACGCGCGCGATGGGAGAATCGAGATAGTCCACCGCGTGTTCGGCCAGCAGGGCGGCAATTTCGGCGCCGGGGCCGGCGCGCTTATGCGCCTCATGGGCGATCACCACCCGCCCGGTCTTCTTCACCGAATCCACCAGCGTGGGCAGATCGAGCGGCACGAGGGTGCGCGGGTCGATCACCTCGCACGAGATCGGGCGATCGCGCGCCGCCAATGTCTCGGCGGCCTGCAGGGCGCGCGGCAACATGCCGCCGATGGCGATGATCGTCACATCCGAGCCTTCACGCGCAACGCGCGCCTGGCCCAGCTCGACCACGTGATCGCCGTCAGGCGCCGGGCCTTTGACAGCATATAGCATTTTGTGCTCGAAGAACAACACCGGGTCTTCGCCGCGAATGGCGGCCTTGAGCAGCCCTTTGGCGTCGGCGGGGGTGGCCGGGCAGGCAATCTTGAGGCCGGGCACGTTCATAAACCACGATTCGGGGCTTTGCGAGTGCTGGGCGGCGGCTGCGCCGGGCGCGCCGGTGGTGACGCGAATGGTGAGCGGCACGCGCGCCTTGCCGCCGCTCATGTAGCGCGCCTTGGCAACCTGATTGATAAGCTGGTCGCCGGCGCAGCCCAGAAAGTCGCCAAACATGATCTCGGCCACCGGGCGCAGTCCCATCATGGCCGCGCCGAGCGCCGCGCCGATGACGCCGGCCTCGCTGATGGGTGTGTCCATCACGCGCTCCGGGCCGAACTGCTCGAGCAGGCCGGCCGTCACGCCGAACACGCCGCCCATCGCGCCCACATCCTCGCCGAGAATGAACACGCCGGGGTCGCGTTGCATCTCTTCGCGCAACGCCTCGTTGATCGCTTCGCTATAGGAGATCGTTCTCATCGGGTCATTCAGGCATTGAGCAGGCATTGAGTCATTCGGCCATTGGCTCAATGACGCAATGGCCCGCCGGCTCAATCGAGGAAATCCTTGAGCTGGCGGCTGCGGCGGGGATGGCGCAGCCGGCGCAGCGCGCGCCCTTCGATCTGCCGGATGCGCTCGCGCGTCAGGCCGAACTTCTGGCCCACTTCTTCGAGCGTGTAGCACTTGCCGTTGATCAGCCCGAAGCGCAGGCGCAGGATGCGCTGTTCACGCGGCGTGAGGGTCGAGAGCACCTGCTCGATCTTGTCGCGCAGCAATTCGTCGTACACCGTTTGCGACGGCGAGGGCGTGGCCTCATCTTCGATGAACGAGCCGAATTCGTTGTCCTCCTCTTCGCCCACGGGCTGCTCCAGCGAAAGCGGCCGCCACGACACCTTCAGCATCCACTCGACCTTGTCCGACTCGACGCCCAGCTCGCTGCCGAGTTCCTCCGGCGTGGGCTTGCGGCCCAGCGCCTGCTCCAGTTCGTGGGTGGTTTTGTAGAGCCGGCGGATGCGATCGCTCATGTGAACCGGCACGCGGATGGTGCGCGCCTGGTCGGCGATGGCGCGCGTGATGGTCTGGCGAATCCACCACGTGGCATAGGTGCTGAAGCGAAAGCCCAGTTTGTGGTTGAACTTCTCGACCGCCTTCATCAGGCCGAGATTGCCCTCCTGGATCAAATCGAGAAACGGCACACCCCGGCCCATGTACTTTTTGGCGATGCTGACCACCAGGCGCGTGTTGGCCTTGATGAGATGTTCGCGCGCCAGCCGGCCTTCCTCGACGTATGCGTTCAGCCTGTCCAGTTCGCCGGGTTGAGCCGACTCCTGGATCGAGCGAGCCTTGGATCTGGCGCGGTTTCCACGCTCGATGGCTTTGGCGAGCTTGATCTCCTCGGCCATGGTCAGCAATGGCACGCGCGCCATCTCGCGCAGGTATAGCCCGATGCTGTCGTCGGCGCTGAGGGTAGCGGTGTCGTCCTCGTCCTCCTCGTCATCCTCATCTTCTTCGAGGCCGAGGCTGTCGGCTGCTTCCTCGTCTTCGGCCGGCAAATCCTGAAGTTGAACGCCGGCCTCCGCCAGCAGCGCGATCACCCGATCCACCTGTTCGTAGCTGTCGTCGACTTCCGGCAGCAATTCGAGGATGTCGTCTATGACCACGCCACCCTGGGTCTCAGCTTTGATCAACAATGCGGCGACTATCTGATCCTCATCAAACGTCATGGCCATGGTGGGTCACTCTCCGTTTGCTCTGCCCTCGCTCGCCCACTTCACCTGGAGCCAGTCGGCATCCTCGCGGTCGATGAGTTGCGACACGCCGGCGTCATCGCGGTAGGCGGGGCTGACAGGATTCATGGGCATCGCCATGATGATGTGTTCGCGCAGCGTCTCAGTCAGATCAATGCGCCCGTCTTCGCGCAGCCGCCGGTCCGGGTCGGGTGTGTACTCGCCGGGCAAAAAAAAAGCGACATCTTCCAGGGGCACACTCAGCGGCAGTTCGAACATTTCGAGGGATCGCGCGCACTGCGCCTGGGTCGCCGTCTCGATAACGCCTTCCACAAGCACGCGGTCGTTGGTTCTGGTGAATGTAATCTCGCCCCGCAGATATGACACGTGAAGGTCATCGTCCAACCATGTGGGGCCGCGGTCGAGGTGCTCTACCTGGCGACTTCCTACCGGCGCAAAAATCAGCTTGTGGAGCCGAAAGCGCATGAGCGGAATCTTATCATAGACGACAGACGACAGACGACAGATGACAGACGACAGATGACAAACGACAGATGACAGATGACAGATGGCAGATGGCAGATGACAGATGGCAGATGACAGAGATCGCAACAACTGTACTCAGCACTCAGTACAATATCCACCAAACCCGTTTCTGGAGGGACTTATGACACACGCGCATCTTGCCGCTCAGCTCTACACCGTAAGACAACGCACGCAGAACGCGCGCGATTTCGCCGAAACAATGCGCCGGCTGCGCGCCATTGGCTACACCGCCGTGCAGGTGTCTGGCATCGGCCCGATTCCGCCGGCCGAGGTCAAGGCCATCGTCGATGACGCCGGCCTGGTCATCTGCAACACTCATATCGGCTACGACCGACTGCAAAACGATCTGCCGGCGGTCATCGCGCAGCACCACCTGTGGGACTGCCGGCACGTCGCCGTGGGCAGTATGCCCGGCGCCTATCACGAGGCTGGAGAGGAGGGCTACCGGCGCTTCGCCCGCGAAGCCAGCGAGATCGGCCATCAGCTCCACGACGCCGGGCTGACCTTCAGCTATCACAACCACAGTTTCGAGTTCGCGCGCTTCGGCAAGCGCGCCGGCCTCGATATCCTCTTCGAGGAGAGCGACCCGCGCTACCTCCAGGCCGAGATCGACACCTACTGGGTGCAGCACGGCGGCGGCGACCCGGCGCACTGGATTCGCCGGATGGCCGGGCGTATGCCGGTCGTTCATCTGAAGGACATGGTGATCCTGAATGGAAAGCAGGAAATGGCCGAGGTCGGCGAAGGCAATTTGAACTGGCCGGCTATTCTGGAGGCCTGCCAGAGCGCCGGCGTCGAGTGGTATGCCATCGAGCAGGATGAATGCCGGCGCGACCCGCTGGACAGCCTCGCCATCAGCTACAACAATCTGCGCGCGATGGGCGTGGCGTAACGCAATACAGCCGAGCAATCGCTCGACAGTGCGCGTGGCGGGCCGGGCTTTCTGTCTGATGCGCGCGGTTGCGCCGCGTCTATACTCGGGGGCGTTCAAAAACCGAAAACTGCCAGCCCGATTCGCCAGAGCGCGCTGGAAACAAGATCAGGGAGACTCAAAGGACCGTTATGGCACGCACGACCCGGCGCGCAACGCGGCGCGCGTTTTTGCGCCGCATTGCCGGCCTGGGCACGCTGGCCTCGGCGCCGCTGTTGGGCGCCTGCGCATCGCTGCCGGCCAACATGCCCATCGCTTTGCTTCAACCAATCGCCTCGCCGACGCCGGCCAACGCAGAAGCCATTGCCGCCGGATTGTCGCAACTGCCGCTTGCGCCGATCGGCATCGCGCGCGGCATTTACCCGGGCCGCGTCGCGTGGGCGCACGACCCCAGAGCTGCGCGCTGGGAAGGCGCCGACGGCGCATGGTGGCAGGAGAGCAACATCGCGCAGGATCGCGTGGACAGGATGCTGTCGCATGCGTTGCAGGCAGTCACCGGCCAATCCAGCGATGCCCAGGCATGGCGCGCATTGTTCCGGCACTTCAACAGCCTGCGCGGGCGGCCGGGCGCGAACTACGAGCGCGGACAGCAGATCGCCATCAAGGTCAATCTCAACGCTTGCGCGTCGCGCGATTATGCCGGCAACGGCTCGTTCGTCTCGCCGGCAATCGTGCAGGCGCTGTTGCGCCAACTGGTGTCCTTCGCCGGCGTTGCGCCATCGGACATCACAGTGTACGACGCCACGCGCTACGTGCCCGACTGCGTCTTCGACAAGTGCGACACGCCCGACCTGGAGGGAACGCACTTCGTCGATTGGGCCGGCGGCGATGGCCGCGAGCAGTATAAGCGCGACAGCGACAGCCAGATCGCCTGGTCTGCCGACATGAACGGCAACCCGGCTTACCTGCCGACCTGCGTCACGCGCGCCGACTACGTGATCAACCTGGCCTCGCTGAACGGACACACACTGACCGGGCTAAGCGGCTGCGCGCATAACTATCTCAGCAGTCTGCTCGTGGATCAGAACGGCGAGCCGGCCATGCATTCTGCCCATGCCGCCAACCTGCGACCCTATATGGCTGCGCAGGACTCTGACGCCGGCTCTCCCGATGGGACATGGCAGCAGCGCGCGATGGGCACTTACAACCCGCTCGTCGATCTGATGAGCCACCCGCACCTGGGCGGCAAAACGCTGCTGTATCTGATGGATGGGCTGTACGTCGCTCCTCATCAGAGCGCCGAGATCAGCAACGCCTGCCGCTGGCAGTCCACCCCCTTCAGCGGCCACTGGACAGCCAGCCTGTTCGCGTCGCAGGACGGCGTAGCCATCGACTCGGTTGCGCTGGACTTCCTGCGCGCCGAGCCGACCATTACCGGCCTGCGCGAGGTGATGCCGGCCCACAGCACCGCCGACAACTATCTGCACGAAGCCGCGCTGCTTGGCGATCCGCCCTCCGGCGCGCGCTATCACACAGCTAACGGCGCGCGCAGCCTGGGCGCGCACGAGCACTGGAACAACCCCAGAGACCGGCGCTACTCGCGCAACCTGGGCAAGGGTGGCGGCATCGAACTCATGCGCGTGTGAATGGGCCGGGCGATTGAAAAGAATAAAACAGACGGCTCGCATGTCTATGCGAGCCGTCTGTTTCGTGTAGATCAAACGGAGTCGAACTAGAACCGGCGATCACGCCGATCGCGGCTACCGCCGCTGCCACCGCGCCGATCGCGGCCACCACCGCCAAATCCGCCGCCACCGCCCCGGCGCTCACCACCACCGAATCCGCCACCGCCACCGCCGCTGCGCTGCTCTGGCGGGCGGGCCTCATTCACGCGGATCGTCCGCCCGTCCACTTCCTTGCCGTCGAACATCTTGATGGCGTTCAGGGCATCGGCGCCCGTTTCCATCTCGACAAAGGCAAAGCCGCGCGGACGGTCGGTGGCGCGGTCCATTGGAATGGTGACAGAACGAATGGCGCCGGCTTGCCCGAACATTTCGCGCAACTGGGCCTCGGTCGTGTCAAACGAAAGATTCCCGACGTACAGTTTTGTATTCACTGATCCTCCTGGAGATCAATCCGGCCGGCCCGTGAGTGCCACCCGGGCGCGGCGCATCAAAAAAACTACTGTAGACCAAACTGAGATGTCCTGGAATTGCACTGCCAACTGAAGGCCGCCTGGGAGGCGGCAGATCCCTCTGGAAGGACAGATGCCCAAAACAATCACGTCGCGCTTTCTACAGACAGGAGCAAAGTGTACGGGATTTTGCGGAAAAGTCCATAGGCCGATCACCTCAGTCATCTGATCATCTGGCAATTCACATGTCCGCCTGAAGAAACAAAACGAGCAGCATTCCAAACCGGCGCCCGCGCCATTACAGGTTATGATTCCTGCAAAATCTCTGCGCGAGGCGTCAAAATGCCGACGATTTACCAACGCATCGATCAATTGCCGGTCGAGATTCATCCGACCAGTGCCGCACTGGGCATGGCCGCCGCATCGGCAGCCGTCGCCACGATCCAGGCGGCCATCCATGGCAAGGGGCACGCCAATGTGATCCTGGCCACCGGCAACTCGCAGCTCAGCCTGTTCGCCGGCCTGCGCGCCGCAAGCGATGTAGACTGGTCGCGCGTGCGCGTCTTCCACATGGACGAGTATGTGGGCATCACCGACCAGCATCCGGCCAGCTTCCCGCGTTTTCTGCGCGAGAAGATTCTGAACGACCTGCGGCCCGGCGCGTTCTATCCCATCGACGGCGTGCCGCCCTCGCTGGAGCAGGAGTGCGCGCGCTATGCCGACCTCCTGCGCCAGCACCCGGCGGATCTGTGCTGCCTGGGCTACGGCGAGAACGGCCACATCGCCTTCAACGACCCGCCCTTTGCCGAGTTCAACGACCCGCTGTGGGTAAAGGTGGTGCGCCTGGCCGAAGCCAGCCGGCGGCAACAGGTTGGCGAAGGCCACTACCCCACGCTGGCCGACGTGCCCACGCACGCCATCACATTGACCATCCCGGCGCTGCTGGCCGCGAAGCGGCTGCTGTGCATCGTGCCCGAGCGGCGCAAAGCGGCTGCGGTCAGGGCGGCATTGACCGGCCCCATCACCGAAGATTGCCCCGGCTCCATCCTGCGCACCGTGCCGCACGCCACGCTCTATCTGGACACCGATTCGGCGTCGTTGTTGCCAATCGCATCCGCGTAAACCACCGCGCCATCGACAATCGTCGCCAGAATGGTTGCCCGGCGCGCGCGCTCATCCCATGTGAAAAGGGTATGTGTGCGCGAGATGTCCGACACCTCAGAGGTGTCGGACATCTTCTGAAGCAGTTTTGCCGGATTCACCGACGCCATCTGAACGGCCTGCGCCAGCGAACAGCCGGCCAGCCGCACGGCGTTCTCCACGCAATCCTTGAGCGAGCTGGCCGAGCCGGCCAGATAGGGCGTGCCGAACACCGACAGCCGGCCATTCGGATGCAACTCGACCTTGCCGCCGATGGCGTTCTCGTACACGCCGGGCGGCATGCGCGCCAATGCCACCGCATCGCTGACCAGAATCGTGCGATCAACGCCTTTGGCGCGCGCGATCACTTTCATCACGCTGGCCGGCAAATGATGGCCGTCGAAGATGGCGCTGGCCCACAAGCGTTCCTCGGCCAGTTGATCCCAGATCATGTTGGGGTGGCGCGGCAGCGTCGCGGGCGCGCCGTTGCCCAGGTGAGTGGAGAGCGTCGCGCCGGCATCGACCGCCGCCGCGATTTGCTCTGTTGTCGCCAGGGTGTGCGCCAGGCCCACCACGATGCCGGCCTGCGTCAGCCGGCGGATGAACGGGAGCGCGCCCGGCGTTTCCGGCGCGAGCGACACCAGCCGGATGCGCCCGTCGGCAGCCTCCTGCCAGCGCGCAAACTCGTCCCAACTGGCCGGGCGAGTATGCGCGCGCGGGTGCGCGCCACGCGCCCCATCCAGCGGCGAGATGTACGGCCCTTCGAGATGAATGCCGGCTACCGACGCGGCAATCTGCGCGTCCTGCGCGCAGGCCAGCGCCACCGCCCGCGCGCAGCGCGCGATGTGCTCGAACGACTGAGTGACGAGGGTGGGGCAGCAACGCGCCACGCCTTCCTGCCACAGCCGGCGCACCATGCCGGCTACCGTCGCCGGTTCGACATCCGGCGCGTTGATGTCATAGCCGGCGAAGCCGTTGACTTGCAGATCGAACCAGCCGGGACTGAGGAACACATTGGCCGCCGGGGTGTCGCCGGCGGGCAGGAAGCGAGCGCAGCCGTCTGCGATGTCGAGCGCAGCCGGGGTTTGAGTGAGCAGGTCGCAGGCAACCACGCTCATGGAACGCCGCGCAAATGAATTACACACGAGGCGCTATCTCTGAGAGCATGGCACAATTATCTGCTGGAGGAGCAAGCATGAAGCAGATATTCACTCGCATCTCGCATCTCGCATCTCGTCCTCATTCTGACGCTCTTGAATCTGGCTGACTGGGCAGCCCTGCCAGCGCGGACATCCAGTCTGCGCGACAGCCCGCCTCTTTCACCGACGCAAGCACTCACCACGCCCGCATATCTGCCCGCCGTCCTTGCCGCGCCGGATTTGGGTCCTTACACGCCGGACGAAGTGATTGGCACATCGGCAGTGGCCAACTATACCTTCACCGAAACGCAACTGGTCGAAATCGCGCCCGGCGTGTGGATGCCCGGCGAAGTGGTGATCCAGGGCATCTCTCGAACAACATACCTACTGACAGAGATGGGCATCACGTATCAAATCGGGTACGGCTCCTGGACTGAAGGTTACCGGGTGAACAATCGAACGGCGTGGCGCGTGCGGGCAGCCGGCACAACATACGTGTACGGCACAGACATTGGGGTGATCAACGAGTTGCGCGTCTCCGGCTGGCACAAATGGGGAACAGACATGAACTGGTGCTATTACAACGGCTACGCCTTCTATCGCAATGCGACGAACTCGTTGTCGATCACTGGCAGATCGCCCTACTACCTGCCCAAACCCAATGGCTACTTTCACTGCGCCACGGGCTACCACCAGGTAAAACGGAATGGCGTCTGGGTTTTTCAGGCGAACAGCCATTTTGGACCGGTGAGATATTGACGAGTGGAGACAGTCATGCGCTCAAGACACAAAGCACGACTCGGCCTCGTCGCAGCCGGACTGTTGGCAACAACGCTGGCGATTGGCGCCCTCTCCGTCGTTTTTTCTGTCATCGTCGCGCGCACAGACCCGCACTGTGAGGGAGAGGAATGGAGCGAGCCACGACTGTGCGCGGCGCTGCAACTGCCGCATCTCTGGCTGATGCCGGAGGGTGAACCACCCCTGCCGCCGGTCGAGCCGGTCTCGCCACGCCCGCTGGCAGCCGGCGAAAATCCCGATCGCATTCCGCCGCTGGCCGACCCCGGCGGGCTGGCTGCCGACGAGCGCACACTGCCCACCCTGGTCACGAATGGATATGCCTCACGCGAGTGGCTGGGAACCTACGTCATCCGGGCCATTCCGCGTCAGCAGGCCAACACTTCAAACGAGTTGTTTGTCGTCAGCCCCGGCGAGGCCTTTCAGGGCGCGTTTCAAATCGGCTTCTACACCGGCACAAGCCAGTCATATGCCGTGTTCTGTCTGGTCGATCTGGCGCAGCGCCCCTGTCGGCCCGGCGACCCGCCAATCCACACCATCAAGGCGCGCCAGTACGTCTCTTACGAGATTCCCATTCTGCTGCCCGATCTGTCTGCCGGCCTGCACGACCTGCAGGTGATCGTCGCCATGCGCCTGGAGGGCGTGCCGGCCAGCGCATGGCAGGAACGCGCCCAGTATGAGACGCTGGCGTTGCGCGCCAGCATTGTGGTGGGCGACCGGCCCTCTCCGCGTCCCCTGTCGCTGATACGCGCGCCGATGCCGCTAACCAACCTCGGCTTCATGGGCATCAGCGTGTCAGAGCCGATGGCGTTCCCCAACGAGCACTGGACCTGCACGGAACGGCGAAAGATCGACGCCCGGCCCGGCGAAAGGATCACGCTGCACGTGCAGGCACACAATCTGGAGACACTGCCGGCAGACTACGGCATCGCGGCCTTCATCGATTACCGGCAGGTTGAGATTGGCTACGCCGGCGCAACGCATCAGGCGCTCTACCTGCGCGCCAAACCCCGCTCGTGGAACCCGCTGGTCGTCACCGTCACCGCGGCCGACAGGCCGGGGCCGCATGAGTTGTTCCTTATCAGCCAGCCGATGCCGCAACTGATGCTGGGCGACGCGTGGCAACGGCCCTACGAGTTCATCAGCGCGAGCAACGTGTTCAGCACCTATCGCGTGGTGTTGAACGTCAAGTAGGGCAAGCCCGGCGGCTTGCTCTACACGCTCCACGGCGGAAGCTGCGCGATGTTGAGGTGCCGCGCGCCATCAAGCGGCAGCGCCGCCGGCCCGATCGGCGGGAAGTCGCCTGCTCGCGTCGGGAAACCATCCCCCTGCGGGCGTCCATTGATCTGATTACCGGCTACACCAACTCCCTGACAGCCCGCGTCGATCAACAGCGCGCGGCTGTCGGCGACCGGCTCGAAGGCGTTGCCGGCGATCAGGATGTCGCGCAGGCCGGCGGGCACGTGAATCTCGCAACGCAAAGCAATATCGAGCCGCTGCCCATTGGCTGAGAAGGCATTGCCCTCGATGCGCGCGCGATCGCCGCCATGCGCGATGGGCGGGCGGAACTCGACACCACATCCGCCGTTGCCGGCGATGGAGTTGTTGCGCAGCCAGTGGTCGGTGTCGCGCTCACCGATGGAGACGCCGGCTGCGCCGTTGCGCTCCAGCCGGTTGTCCTCGCAGATCGAATGCGTGGTGCGCAGGCAATAGAACACGCCACACGCGCCATTGTCGTGGACGTGATTGCGCTGCAACAGGTAGCGCACGGACCCGCTGCCGGGGTGAATGCCGCCGCCGGCGTTGTGGTGGACATGGCAACCGCGCACGACCACATCAACGCATTGCTGAAAGCTGATCGCGTCGCCGTTGAAGTGGCGCACTTCCACATTCTCCAGCCGCGCCCGGCGCGCCATCAGCAGAAAGACGCCCCCGCCCCGGCAGCCGTTGAGGGTCTGCGTCTCGTCGGGGTTGCCGTCAATGGTGATGTTCTCCAGCGCCACATCCTCGACGCCGACCGCATCGACGATGGGGAAGATAGTGGTGACGCGACCGCGTTTGGCCGGCGCGTAGTCATGGTTGAGCATACGGTCGATGAAGAACAGGTCGCCCTTGCGCCCGATGATGGTGGCTACCGTGTCGTAGAAGCCCATTGAGTCGTCGTCGGTGATATGGACGCCCATGCCGACCTGCAACTTGTCCGGCTCGGTGACGGTGAACTCGTAATGGCCGTAGCCGAGGTAGTCCAGCAGCGGCACGCTGACGCCGGGTTCTTTGAGCAGCACGGCGCCAGGCTCGCCGATGACGCGCACGCCGCTGCGCAGATGCAGGGCGTCGCGCATGAGATAAACGCCGGCGGGAACTTCGACGACACCCCCGCCGGCTGCAGCGGCGTCATCGACGGCGCGTTGCAGCGCCTGGTGGGTGAGGCCGGCGCCAACGGTGATTGCGCGGGTCATCCGTGCGCTCCGCCTGTTTTGACTGAATCGCTCTTTGCGGGCCGGGCGGGCATCTGTTTAGCGCGGCAATGGCGGCACAACCCAAAAATCGCCAGATGGTCGATGCGCGGCTCGAAATCATAATCGCGGCGCAGCGCGCGGCGCAGCGTGTCCAATGCGCGATCCTCCATCTCGGCAATCGCGCCGCATGACAGACACACCAGATGGTGGTGGCGATGATCGTTGATAACCTGGTACACAATCGCCTCGCCGCCCAGATCGGTCTGCGAAATCAGGCCCACGCGCTTGAGCCACTGCAACACGCGGTAGATCGTGGCGGCGTCCATCTCCTCGCCGGCCTCGCGCAGATGGGCCTGCACATCTCCCACTGTCAGGTGGTCGCCGCTGCGGGTGAGCACTTCCATCACCTTGCGGCGGGGGTGGGTCATGCGCTCGCCCTGTTCGCGCAGCCGGGCCAGCGTCGCTTCAAACTCATGCGTTGCGTCCATCGGGCTTATCTTCCTTCTCTTCGACATGCCGGGTGAACTTCGAGTGTATCGCGTTGCGCGGAGCCGGGCAAATCGGCGCGCCGGCGGCTGTTAATACAATTTATTGCGCAAGCAACGAGATGCGTTAGAATGTCGGCTGCAATCCACCCCACTCCCCTTTTCACCCGATGAATCCCGAACCTCTGAACACATACGACGATATTGACTGGAACGCGGTCTGGATGGCGCGCCAGGCGCGCAGCCGCGACGCCGGGCGCGGGGGCGGCTGCCCGGCTGCGTGGCAGAGCAAACGCGCCGCCCTCAAGTACTGGGAGAATGTGCGCGACGCTCCGCGCACGCTGGCGCGTGTGAACGATGTGCTGTCTTTCTGTAACGCCGACAGCCGCGTGCTGGACATCGGGGCCGGCCCCGGCACGCTGGCAATTCCGCTGGCCGCTCAGGTGCGCCACGTTACCGCCGTCGAGCCGGCCCAGGGCATGATCGAAGTGCTGCGCGAACAGATCGCCGAACATGCGCTCGACAACATTCACGTTGCGCAGAAAACCTGGGACGACATAGACGCGCAGCATGACTTGCAGCCGCCTTACGATGTGACTGTGGCTTCATTCTCAATCGGGATGCTGGATTTGCGCAAGGCCATTGAGACCATGATGGCCGTGACCTCCGGCGCAATCCTGCTGTACTGGCATATCGGCGATCAACCCTGGGATACCGAAGCGCGCGACTTGTGGCCGCTGTTGCATGGCAAGGAGCACTATCCCATCCCCAAAAGCGACCTGCTGTTCCAGGTGTTGTGTCAGATGGGGATTTATCCCAACGTCACCGTGTTGCGCGCGCAGCGGGAGCAGATCTTTGAGTCCTTCGAGGCAATGTTGGACGACTACGCGGAGCGATATGACGTGACCACAGCAGAGGGCCGCAGCCTGCTGGCCGGCTATCTGGCCGAGCGTCACACGGTCGAGAACGGCAAATGTGTCATCCGCGCGCAGCACAACAGCATGAAACTGTGGTGGTCGGTCGGTGAAGTCGCCTGACCCGGCGCGGGGGCATGACACGGAAGCCGCCTGCGCATTTGCCGGCCGGCGTCAGCAAGCACAGCCTGGATGCGACGTGATATGATGCGCGCTCGTCGTTGACAACGCGCATTTTTTATTTTGACCTTTATTGAGAAAAATTATCAATAACGGCGGCGCGTCGCAAGAGGCGAACCCATGAGCAAGAGGCTGTCTGTGACCATCATCTCCGGCTTTTTAGGGGCCGGCAAGACAACGCTGCTGAACCACATCCTGCGCGCCGACCACGGCTTGCGCATCGCCGTGCTGGTGAACGACTTCGGCGCCATCAACATCGACGCGCAACTGGTGGCCGAGACGCAGGGAGAAGAGGAAATCATCAGCCTGGAAAACGGCTGCATCTGCTGCTCCATCCGAGGGGACCTGCTGGCCGCCATGGCGCGCTTGATCAACCGCCAGCCGGCGCCGCAACACATCATCGTCGAAACCAGCGGGGTTTCAGACCCGGTGGCTGTCGCGCAGACGTTCATGCTGCCCCAACTCAGCGGCTTCTTTCAACTGGACGCCATCCTCGTCGTAGTTGACGCGGAGCAGGTTCTCTCTCTGCAGGGCGATCAGATGGCGCTGGCGCAGGATCAGGTCAGCGTAGCCGATCTCATCATTGTGAACAAAGTCGATCTGGTGACAGACGCGCAACGCCAGGCCATTCACGACTGGGCGCGCCAGCTCGCGCCGGCGGCCCGCATCCTCGACACATCATTTGGCCGGGCGCCGCTGGAATTCATCCTCGGCGTGGGGAATTACGCGCCGGAACGGCTGGCGCAGCTCGAGCGCAGCCGGCAACGACGCGAGACGCATACCCATGAAGTCGGCGTCGCACACGATCACGATCATGACCATGACCACAACCACACGCTGGTGTTCAGCACGTATCACTACACCAGCGACGAGCCGCTGATCTACGACGCGCTGTGCGCAGCGTTCGACGACCTGCCAGAGAGCATCTATCGCGCCAAAGGCGTGTTGTGGCTGGCGGAAGCCCCGGAGCGGCGCGCCGTTGCGCATATGGTGGGCAGTCGCGTCACCCTGCTGCTGGAAAAGCCGTGGGGCAAAAAACGACCGCGTTCCCAGATCGTCCTTATCGGCGCGCACGGCGGCGTGGATGCCGAGAAATTGCGCGCGCTGTTTGATGACTGCCGCGCCAGCCGGGTGCTGGCGCAGCATCCTAATCCCCTGGAGATGATTCAAAGCTGGATTCGTGGAGAAAGACTCTAAACAAGAGGTGTTGGAATGCAATCACAAGCTGTCTCGACTGACAAAAGACTGCCCGTGACGGTGCTTTCAGGTTTCCTGGGCGCGGGCAAAACCACCCTGCTGAACCATGTGCTCAACAACCGCCAGGGCATGAAAGTGGCCGTGATCGTCAACGACATGAGCGAAGTGAACATCGACGCGGCGCTGGTGCGCGACGGCGGCGCGCAGCTCAGCCGCACCGATGAGCGCCTGGTGGAGATGAGCAATGGCTGCATCTGTTGCACCTTGCGCGAGGATTTGCTGACCGAGGTGTCGCGGCTGGCCAAAGAGGGCCGCTTCGATTACCTGCTGATCGAATCGACCGGCATCTCAGAACCGCTGCCGGTCGCGGAAACGTTCACGTTCGATTTGCAGGATGAGCAGGGGCGCTCGTTTTCTCTCTCCGATGTGGCGCGGCTCGACACGATGGTGACGGTCATCGATGCGTTCAATTTCCTGAAGGATTACGCGGAAGCGGAAGACTTGAAAGCGCGCAACATGGCCGCCGGCGAAGGCGACGAGCGCACGATTGCCGATCTGCTGATCGATCAGATTGAGTTTGCCGACGTGCTGGTGGTGAACAAGGTCGATCTGGTCAGCCGCGACGATCTGGAGCGGCTGAAGGCGATTCTGCATCATCTGAATCCCGACGCGCGCATCATCGAATCCACGCATGGCCGGGTAAATTTGCATGACGTGTTGAACACCGGCCTGTTTAGCATGGAGAAGGCGGCCCAGGCGCCGGGCTGGCTGAAGGAGATGCGCGGCGAGCATATCCCTGAAACGGAGGAGTACGGCATCAGCAGCTTTGTGTACTCGGCGCGCCGGCCGTTCCACCCCCAGCGCCTGTACGAACTGGTCAACGCGCGCTGGGACAACGTGCTGCGCTCGAAAGGGTTCTTCTGGCTGGCCTCGCGCATGGATATGGCCGGCCTGTGGTCGCAGGCCGGCGGGTTGTTGCGCATCGAGCGCGCCGGGCGCTGGTGGGCGGCTGTGCCGCGCGAACAGTGGCCCGATTCGCCCGAACTACACAACTACATTCTTTCTGAATGGCAGGCGCCGTTTGGGGATCGCCGGCAGGAGATTGTCTTCATCGGCGCGGACATGCAGCCCGATGTGATCGTCCAGGCGCTGGACACCTGTCTGCTCACCGATAAGGAGATGGCGGCCGGCGAGGCGTTCTGGCGCAGGCTGCCCGACCCATTCCCGGAGTGGTGAATCATGCGCCATTCTGTTTCACCTTCACAACAAAGCCTTTCCGTGCGACAGGCCACAACTCAGGATATTCCGGCTATCGCAAGCCTGGAAAGAAAGGTCGTTCCTGAGATTTACACCCCTCTGGTCGGACCTGAATACGCGCAAGACCTGCTCGACCGCTGGTGGACAGAGGCAGCCTTGCAGGAAACAATGCGATCTGATCGCTCGCTCCTGCTCGTCGCAGAACAGTCTGACCAGGCAGGAAGCCGGATTGTCGGCATGGCTGAATGTGAGATTCAGGATGTGAAAGCCATACTATGGAAAATCTATCTCCTCCCGGAATGGCGTGGACGCGGCGCATGCCAAATGCTGCTATTGAAGTGCTGCTCTCTACTTCCAGGTACAATCAAATGGCTATATACAGAATATCTGACAACTAACGCATCTGCCGGCAAGTTCTACGAACGGCAAGGATTTGTGCACCGTATGACAGAGTCAGATGCGCAGTGGGCCGGCCAGACCTATACCTGGATGAAGATGGCGCTATAATGCTCCCGTTCCGCCAAAGGAGGCAAAGAAAATGTGCGATATGTGGAAAAGGTCGCTTATCTTGACTATCCTCAGTCTGGCGCTGGGTTTTGGCGCAGCGATTACGCTGCGGATCACGCCGTCGCCGGCGCATCCGCTGGCCGATCTGGTGATCTACGACGACGCGCTGGCCGCCG
>CALBEF010000080.1 GCA_937927775.1 uncultured Anaerolineae bacterium
GCGCCACGTTCAAGGGTCGCGGCTGCCCGCGCCGAAGCGTTCGGTCGGTCGTCGCGCGGGGTGAAGTCCAGAATGCGCTTGCCGATCATATCCGCAGAAGCGTCGAAGCCATACAGGCAGGCCGCCTGGCGGTTGGCGAACTGGATTGTGCCGCGCAGGTCGGTCATGATGATGCCATCGGCGGCGGTTTCGACCAGCGCGCGATAACGCGCTTCGCTCTCGCGCAGCGCCTGCTCCATTTCTCTGCGCTCTGTGGTGTCGCGGCCAATACCCTGCAGCTCGATCATCTGCCCGGTGTCATCGACAATGGCGCGATCAACCCATTGCATCCAGCGCAGCGCGCCGTCGGCGCGCCGGACATGATGCTCAAGCGTGATGACAGGGGTTGTGGCGCTCAGTGCGCCCAGTTGCGTCTGCAATTCGCTCAGCTCCTCAGCCGGCACGACATCGAGTTCCGTGAAGCGGTGGCCGAGCAGATCGAGCCGTTCGCGCCCGAAGTAACGACAGTAGGCCTCGTTGACAAAGGTGAGTGTCGCGTCGGGCAGGAAGCGACAGATCAGCTCGGTCTGATCCTCGACAACCGCGCGATACCGCGCCAGCGACATGCGCGCCTGGCGCTCGGCGAGTCTGTGCGCGGTCACGTCCTGGATCTGGGACAACACGGCCAGCGCTTCGCCACTCTCATTGCGAATGACAGAGGCGCTCAGTGTTGCCCAGACCGTGCGGCCGTCTTTGTGCAGATAGCGCTTTTCGACCTGGAACGACGAGAGTTTGCCCTCGATCAATTGCCGGCCCTTTTCCAAACTGACGGCGACATCGTCAGGATGGGTGAAGGAATGGAAATGCTGCCCGGCCAGTTCCTGCGCGGAATAGCCGATCATGCGACAGAAGGCCGGGTTGGCGGCCAGGCAACGCCCGTCGAGGCCGGCAATAACCATGCCGATCGGCGACTGATCGAAGAGCGGCCCCCACGCCACACGCCAATCGGCTGACATTGCCGCGTCGATCGATGTCGGCGTTTGAGGAGGCATACGGCTGGCGATATCTCGAACGATGCTGATGATGCCCTGGATCGAGCCGTGAGCATCCACGAGCGCCGAGGCATGAATCTCGACCGGGCACAACGCGCCGTTCCTGCGGGTCAGGTGATAGGTCGCGCCGGCTGTGCCGCCGGTTGCCAGCAGGTTTTGGAGGTCATCGATTCCTTCCTGCTGTTCGTCGGGCGCGAGCAGGTTAAAGCCGCTGCCGGTGGCGATAAGCTCTGCCACAGACTCGAAGCCCAGCATGATTGCGAGGGCAGGACTGCAATATCGGATGGTCGTGTCGGGCGCGCTCAAAACAATCCTGGGAGCAGCGCCGACACCGGGGGCGCTGTCGGTTGCGGCGTCACCCAGCAGGCGGCATGCTTCGGCGGCCAGCGCTGCGGACGATGTCATGAGTTCGCCGGCGAGGCCCGGGTCGAGAATGCGCAGCGACGGCGCGTTCGGCAGGGCAAAACGGGCAGCCGCCGGCCCGAATACGTCGCCGAGTGTGATCGGGGAATTGTGAGATTGGGTTGTGTCAACTTGAGCCATGACAACAGCGCTTCTGTTTGCGTCCAAATCAGTCGGCGGCCTTGCAGCCCGTCATGGGCCGACCAGCCACTCAGCGTGCCGCGATAATGAGACTTTTCAATAATACATTGAGACGGACTACTACATGGCTGCGCGCTACTTGCGCACAGGCAGCCGGCAGAGAAACGGTTGAGCGCCTGCTTCTGACCTTGCGCAGGCGCTTGAATCGGTGTAAGAGGCGCGTCACATTTGCCACACCCGATGGGATAGTGGCCGGGAGTTAGTTTTCTACTCTGTCAAGCGGACTACGTAAAAACACGTATTCACAACGCTGTCCTTGATGATAACATGGTTCCAAATAGCCGCAAAAATAGCATACAGCGGAAGCAAAGCTGTTTGCCGGGCAGACTCGGGTGTGGGAGGGCCGGTGCAGCAGAATCGTCAGTCTCGTTTCAGGAAGACTTGCGCTACGGGCCGATGCCTGGTTGCAAGGGATAGAGCCGCTACACATAGCAGGCTAAATGCGTTCAGCAGTTCCTTTTTCACAGAGGAGAAAACAAACATGGTGTTATCGAAAGGTCTCGTTCACAAGGCGCAATCTGAATATCGCCGGGGGCGAGCGGCGCATTTGGCGCTGATAGCCGGCGCGCTGGCCGGCCTGGCGCTGGTCACCTTCAGCGGACGAGTGGCCCAGGCGCAACTGCCGCCGCCTGCCGCATCCGATACCGCGAGCGACTCGGCCTACGACCCTCCAAGCCCCCCATGGACTACCGGCGACAACGGCGGCTTTGGCATGGGCGCGTGGACGCTTCAGACGATCTCACCCAACCCTTCCGAGAACGGCCACTTTGTGGGCAGCTCGACCGGCAATAACGGCATGAGCGGCGACACGAACGGCGACGGCGACATTAACACGCCGATCAGTCGCGCCTGGGGGCTATACGCCAACAGCGGGCAGACGGCCTCGACCATCCGCGATTTTGACCAGCCGTTTACGCCGGGCAGCGTGTTTGAAATCTGGATGGATAACGGCGACGTGCAGTCTGGCGGCACGGTTGGCTTCGCGCTGCAAAACGCCAGCGGCCAGGAACTGCTCGAAGTCTATTTCGTCGGCGGCGCCATGCAATACACCGTGCACGGCAGCACGCCGATCTTGTCCGGCGTCGGCTTCACCCGCGAAGGCGTGCGGGTGATCATCACGCAGACGACCGCCTCCACTTACCAGGCGACGCTGATCCGACTGGTGGACGGCGCCAGCGCCACGGTGAGCGGCAACCTGCGCAGCAACCCCGGCCCCATCAGCCGCTTGCGCCTGTTCAACGCCAATGCCGGCAGCGGCTCCGACTACGATCTGTTCTTCAACCGCATCTTCTACTATCGCGGGCGCGTGCTGAACGCCGACACCGGCACGGGCTACCTGAACATCCAGCCGGCCATCAGCGATCCAGCCACACAAGACGGCCACACGCTGCAGGTGAGCGCCGGCACTTTCACGGGCACCATCACGGTGACAAAGCAGGTCACCATCGTCGGCGCGGGGCCAGGCCAGACCGTGATCCAGTCGCTCTCGCCCGGCATCGTGGTCACGCAGAGCAACGTCACCATCAGCAACACCTCCATCGTCGGCGCCGGCAGCGACGCGGGCATCACGACGACGTTTGGCGTCACCGGCCTGAAAGTGCTGAATGTCCACATCTCGAACTTTGCCCAGGGCGTGACGCTGCTGGGCGGCCACAGCCATGTGGTGCAGAGCAGCGTCCTGACGCTGACCAACGTCATCACCGGCGTCGGCGTCGGCATGACCGGCGTGACCACGACGCTGCCGATCACCAATGTGCTGGTCAGCGGGAACGTGTTGACCGCCAGCGGCTATGCAGTGGTGGGCATCTTTGTGGCGGATAGCCAGATCGTCGGCAACGCGATGCGCAACGGCATTGCCGGCGTGCGGCTGGCCGGCGCGAACAACAATCGCGTTGAGAGCAACGAGATTCGCGACAATGCCTCATACGGCATTTACTTTGCGCCGAATGCGCCGCCGCTGATTTCGACGCCGGCTCTGAACAACGCCAACAACGTGATCAGCGGGAATGTCGCGCTGAATCATCCGACCGATCGCGGCATCCAGATCATCAATGCCGGCCCGTCTGGCAACAGCAATCAGATCATCAATAACATTGTGCGCAACACCGGTGGAGAAGGCATCTTCATCGGCGCGGGCAGCGGTGAGGTGAATCTGCTGGTTGAGGGCAACCAGGTTGAAAACAGCGGCGCTGCGTCGCAGGGCGGCATCTATCTGGCCGGCAGTCAGAACGTGACGGTGAGCGCCAACCTGATCAGCGGTCATCTCTCTGCCGGGCTGACGTTGCTCAATTCAGGTGATGTGCGCGTGACCGGGAACACTTTGATTACGAGTTCTGTTGGTCTGTCCATAACCAATTCGGCAACCCACCTGGTCACCGCAACACTGAACAATTTCTCCGGCAATAACGCAGGCGCGCAGTTCACCGCTGGCAGCGCGACAGGGTTACGTCTAAATCGAAATCGCATTGTCGGCAACACCGCCGGCATCACCAACACGGCCAGCGGATTAGTCAACGCCGGCTGCAACTGGTACGGCGCAGCGGATGGCCCGTCCGGCTTCGGCCCCGGCAGCGGCGATAGCGTCTCTGCTGGTGTGGGTTTCAACCCCTGGCTGACCAGCGACGACCTGAACGGCCCGTGCAGCGGGACGACGCTGGTCATCGAGAAAGTGATCGCCGGCCCGATCACGCCCACTACCGCCTGGGTGTTCACCGCGAGTGTGCCTACCGGCACGCTGGCCTTCACCCTGCCGGCCTCCGGCGGTTCGATTGCCTTCCCCGGCCTCAACTTCGGCCAAGCCTTCATTACCGAGACGGCTAAGCTCGGCTACGTCGCAACTTCTGCCTGCTCCACCGGAGGGACGGGCAGCGACAGCATCGCGGTTGCGCTGGGTGTGCATGACACGATTACCTGCACCTTTACGAACGTCATCACGCCGGTCACTACGGTGATCACCGTAACGCCGGTGCTCACCAACGGCTGGGCCTACATCACCGAGACGGTCGGGCCTGGCGTATACGTTGTGCCATTTGACATCGTGCTGCCGCCGCCTGCCCCGACCCTGGGCGAGGCCAGCGCACGCCTGGCCATCACCGATGTCGCCTGGCGGCACATGTACGTCTCGCCGATCTTCACCGGCACGCTGCTGAGCGACATCAGCGTGTTCGAGTATCGGCTGCGCATCCCGTCCACAAATGCCCAGACGCCCTACATCAACATCGGCTGGGACGACGACGTGACCGACAGCAACACCGGCTTCCGCGGCCGGCTGGTGTATTCGCCAGGCGGCCTTGCGCCGGACACGTGGCATATCGTGGACGCGCGCAATGACCCGACGCCGCGCTGGTACACGACCCTGTTTAGCGCACTGGCCTGCACGTCGTCCTCCCCCTGCACCTTCGCGCAGATCGTGGCGGCCTATCCCAACGCGGCCATTCACCCCGGCGACTTCCTGGGCGCGCCGCTGGGCTTCGTGGGCATCCGCGCCGGCGGCGGCAGCTCGACCGGCGTCGGCTATGCCGACGGCCTGCGCATCGGCGTGGGCAGCCAGGTCACGCTGTACGACTTTGAAGCGGCGCCTCCGACGACAGTGACGCTGCAAGCTGACCCGACTACAACGGTCGTGGGCAGCAGCGCCCTGCTCACCGCAACCGTGTTGATCGGCAACGGTGAGCCGGCTGCTGACGGCACGGTGGTCAGTTTCGATACGACGTTGGGCGCAGTCTCACCAGTCACGGCGACCACTGTTGGCGGCGTGGCAACAGCGGCCATCAACTCGACAGTCGCCGGCGTGGCGACGGTGACGGCGACGGTGGGCACTCTGGAAGCGACGACGCTGGTGACCTTCACGCCGGGCGCGCCCTACACGCTGACGCTGGCCGCCGACCCGACCACGCTGGTGGTGGGCAACAGCAGCGCGCTGACGGCGACGGTGACCGACCAGTACGGCAATGCGGTTGCCGACGGGACGACGGTGAGCTTCACCACTGACCTGGGCACGTTGGCAAACGCGACGGCGACCACGAGCGGCGGCGATGCGCCCAACACGCTGAGCAGCACGACGCCGGGTGCGGCGACGGTGACGGCGACGGTGGGCAGCCTGGAGGCGACGACGCTGGTGACCTTCACGCCGGGCGCGCCCTACACGGTGACGCTGACGCTATCGCCAGCCATCATCTACGCCAACGGCATCAGCCAGAGCGTGGCCGTGGCGACGTTGACCGACCAGTACGGCAATCCTGTGCCGGGCGTGACGGTGCAGTTCTTCGCCGGCGTGGGCGCGTTCAGCCCAACCAGCAGCGCGACAAATGCTTCCGGCCAGGCCAGCGTAAACCTGACCTCGCTGACGCCGGCCATCGAGAATGTGTTCGCGGTGGTGAGCGGCATGGGCTTTGCCCAGGCGCAGATGATCTACGTCAACCCGCCGGCGGCTGAGGCTCCGCTCAGCGGCGCGCTGGACACGGTTACGCAGACCCTCGGCGCCGTGCGCAAGGGCGACCTGATCACCTACACCATCGTCGTGACCAACACCGGCGCCGGGCAGGTGAACAACGTGCTGATCTTCGCGCCGATTCCGAGCGGCACAACCTATGTGGCCGGCTCGGCCAGCGGCGGCAACTACAGCGGCGGCAGCAGTGTATTGTTGCTGTCAGGCGCAGCCGGCGCAGCGTCACCGTTCGGCCCGCAGGCGGCGTTGAGCGGGGTCACCTGGGCCGGCAACCTGCCGGGCGGCGTCTCGCACACGCTCAGCTACGTTGTTCAGACGCAAATTCTGGAAGGCCAGGTGGTCAACACGCCAAAGGTCTTCGTGGACAACGCCGACACCGGGATCAACCTCTCCAGCACGGTAGATGTGACAGCGCTCAAGGTCTATCTGCCCATCCTGACGTATCAGCCGTAGGTTGACGCCAGGCGCGACAGGATGCGAAGTCCGGGCCGGCGTTACCGCCGGCCCGGACTCTTTTCGGCAGGTGTCGCGCTTACGACTCGAATGGGGTGACAATCATCCCCAGCGTCGCCAGCGCGGAAGCCTGCGCGCGCCACATGCGGGCCTTGCGCGCCGGCGTGTCATGGTCGTATCCGAGCAGGTGCAACACGCCGTGCGCCACCAGCAGGGCCAGCTCGGCGTCCTCGGCGTGGCCGGCCTGTCTGGCCTGTTCAGCGCAACGCTCCATCGAGATGGCGATATCGCCGATGTAGGTCGGGTCGCCGGCCTGCGTAGCGCGCCCGCGTTGGCGCTGTCCATCGCGGAACCCTGCGCCGCCGAAGGAGAGCACATCGGTTGGCCGATCAATCCCGCGAAACTGCCGGTTGAGTTGGCGCAGCGCCGCGTCGTCGGTGAGGACGATTGAGAGCGCCACCGGCTCCGTCATGCGCGTTTGGGCGATGGCGGCCAGCGCGGCGCGGCGGGCGAGGGAGAGACGGCCGGGGCGCCGGTACTTCGCCCGGCAACGCAGGCTGACCTGTGTCACGATCATGGTTGCAGCGGCTGTTCGTGCGGCGTTGGCAGCACGACATCGGCCAGCGTTTCCTGCGAGGGGGACATCAGGGCGTTGGACGCGGGCACAGCCGGCGCGGCCTTGCGATTCGCCTGAGGGTACTCGACTCGAGGGTGGTAGGCGCCGCGCAATGTCTCGAAGAAGGATTGCCGCACCTGCTCCATTTCCCGCAGCGTCAGGTTGACATCGTCCAGTTGATGGTCGGCCAGGCGTTCGCTGATGACTTTGCGCAGAATGGCCTCGGTTTCTTCAGGCGCAGCCGGTTTGCGCGCGCGGATGGCGGCCTCGCAGCCATCGGCCAGCATGACCAGCGCCGTTTCGCGGGATTGTGGCCGGGGGCCGGCGTAGCGGAACGCCGTTTCGTCCACTGCTTCGCCGTCCGTCTGCGCCGCGAGGGCGTACTGATAGCCGGTTGTCGTGGTGCCGTGGTGCTCGGTGATGAATGCCTGAATGCGGGACGGCAGGCGAAACTTCCTCGCCAGCGCAAGGCCATCTTTCACATGGTCGCGCAAAATGCGCGAGCTGGTTT